>JALGVA010000110.1 GCA_029820295.1 Candidatus Zipacnadia bacterium | reverse complement strand
CAGATGAAACGGGCTGCCTTCGGTGCATCGGTAGGCGTAGCCAAGGCCGCGACTCGTCCACGGCGCCAGCGAGGTCAGTTCCCTGACGATCGCGCGGTCACTCCATGTCGCGAGTGTGCCGCCCGCGATCACCTCGTCACCAAGCCGGTTGTTGTCAACGCGGAACTCGATGCGCACCACACGTCCGAAGGGCGTGTGCGGCGCGAGGCCCCGCCACCATGCCACCCTCGCCTGGCCAAGCAAGGCCGGCCCCCATGCCAGTGCGACAAGAGTGGCGATGGCGGCGATCGTGATCCAGGCGACTCGCCGGCTTGCTCGGGCGGTGCCGGGCTGCGCATCCGCGGACATGTCGAGCGCCTCCCCTCACGCGGATGGCGGCGTCAGCGGGCCTGTGGCCCGCCCCCCGGCGAGGGCGCCGGGGGCACAACGACAACGGCCGACGGCAACGGCTGGGCGCGCTGGGAAGCGCGCCCCTCCTGACGACGACAGCTACTCGCCCAGCGCCTCGTGGCTCTCCCTGAGCTGCTCGATGATCGGGATGTTCTGCGGGCATTTTTCTTCGCACGCACCGCACTCGACGCAGGCGTCCGCCTGCAGCAGGCCCTCGCGGTTGTCCGGCCCCAGGCGGGCATAGTGAGCCTTCGCCGTCTCGGTCAGCCCCCAGACGCGGTGCATGTTCATAGCCGCGAATACCTGCGGGATGCCCACGCCCTGCGGGCAGGGCATGCAGTAGTTGCAGCCCGTGCAGTACAGTTCCGCCAGCCGCGCGTTCTCCTCCAGGGCCGCCTCGATCGCGGCCTTCTCCTCGTCGCTGAGCAGTTCCTCGCGCGAGGCGGTGGCGACGTTCTCGTCGATCATTTCGATGGTATTCATCCCCGACAGCGCACAGGTCACGCCGGGGTTGGCGAGCACGAAGCGCAGCGCCAACTCGGGCGTGCTTGCGGTGCCGGGCAGTACGCTCTCAAGGCGCTCAGAGCGCATGCCCAGCCGCCCGCCGCCCACGGGGCCCATCACCAGGATCGAGATGTGGTGCTCGCGCGCGTAGTCGATGACCGGCTCGTTACTGCGGTCGAGCAGGTTGTACTGGACGATGCAACTCTCGAAGACGCCGGTCTCCAGCAGCTTGATGATGTTCTCGGGCGAGTCGTGCGACGAGAAGCTGAAGTGGCGCACCAATCCCTCCTCGCGCACGCGCAGCGCCTCCTCCCAGGCGTTGGGGCGGAACTTCTCGTTGTAGGTCTCCCAGGTCATCGCGTGGATGAGCTGGTAGAAGTCGATGTAGTCGGTGTCGAGGTTGGTCAGCGAGGTCTCCAGGCCCGCGCGCCAGCCCTCGGGGCTGGGCGCGCCGGTCGCGTTCTTGGTGGAGATGTAGACCTCCTCGCGCGGCACGGCCTTGATGGCCCGGCCGACCAGGCGCTCGCTGGATCCGGCCTCGCGGTCCGATCCGCCACGGTAGCCCGCGGCGGTGTCGATGAAGTTGACGCCCAGCTCGAGCGCGTGCCGCATGCACTCGATGGCGAAGTCGTCCTCGTGCGGCAGGCGCATGGCTCCGAAACCCAGCGCGGAGATCATGATGTCGGTGTCGGCGTATCGGCGGTACTGCATGGAATCAGCCTCCGTCAGCTACGAGTTACGAGCGAACGACCTCCTCACCCCCTGAGACCGCTGCGCGGTCTCTTTCTCCCACTCCCTGTCGCGCCTGCGGCGCGAAAGCGGGAGAGGGGGCACGACATCCATGCCCGCGCCCTCCCCGCGTGGGTCGGGCTTCCAGCCCGACTCGCACGCGGCCGGGCGGCGGCAAGGGCGTCGCGTCCCTGTGCACTACGAACCGGCCACGAGCATCGCGGCCAGCTCGTGGTTGTGGCGGTGGCCGGTGTGGAAGGCGAAGATGCGCCCGGCCACCGGCCGGCCCAGCAGGTACAGGTCGCCGATCAGATCCACGAGCTTGTGGCGCGCGAAGGCGTCCGGCAGCGTCGGCTCCTCGGAGAGATGGTCGCGGTACACCACCAGGCAGTTCTCCTCGCTGCCCGAGGCCAGCAGGCCGGCGTCACGCGCGGCCTGGGCCTCCTCGAAGGTGATGAAGGTGCGCGCCGGCGCCAGGTCGCGGTCGAAGTCATCGCGATCAGGCCGGAACTGCGCGAACTCCCGCCCGATCATCGCGTGACTGTAGTCCAGCGAGTAGGCGAACTCGGTCGGCTCCCCCGGCAGCGCGCACAGGGCGCTCTCGCCGTCGATGACCATCGCCGGCTCGGTCACCACGATCGGCTCGATCGGCTCCGCCGAGGGACGCACGCCCGCCTCCTCGAGCAGCGCCAGCAGCGCGAGGCAACTGCCGTCGAAGAGCGGGATCTCGGGCCCATCGACGGTCACGGCGCAGTCGGTCACGCCGCGCGCGCACAGCGCCGCCATCAGGTGCTCGACGAAGGCCACGACCGCGTTGCCCTCGGCGGCCATCGAGCAGCCCGGCCCCGCCGACGCGTGGCGCAGGTCCAGCGGCCAGCTCATGCCCAGGTCGCTGCGCGCGATGGTGAGCCCCGCCCCGATCTCGGCGGGCGCGACCGACAGCGACACCTCGGCGCCGGTGCGCACGCCGATGCCGCGAGTGCCCGCGGTCGAGACAACGGTTGCGCGCGTCGGTGCGGCCATGGTCGCTCAATCCCGGCTGAACGAGGCTTCGAGCAGTGCGATCAGGTCGTCGCGCGTCAGGTCGCCGGGCGTCTTGGAGACCGCGGCGCCCATGTAGCGCATCGCGTCATCGACGATGGTCTCGATCTCGTCGCGCTCGACGCCCAGGTCGGCGAGGCGGATGTCGAGGCCCACCTGAGACAGCAGGGCCTGGATGGCGTCGGCCGCGAACTCGGCCGACTGCTCGGTGGGCGCGCCCTGGACGCCGCGGCCCATGAGCTTCGCAATGCGGCCGAAGCGCCACGGATCGTGGTCGTAGTAGTGCTCGGCGTAGGTCACCAGCATCGCCGCCAGCCCCGCACCGTGGGCGATCTCCGGGTGGTAGGCGCTGATAGGGTGCTCGAGGGCGTGCAGCGCGCTGGCGCCGGCGTTGGAGAGCGTGTAGCCGGCGAAGACGTTGGCCCGCGCCATGGCATCGCGCGCCTCCAGGTCATCGCAGTCCCGGACCGCACGGGGCAGGTTGCGCGCCACCAGCTCGATGGCGCGCTCGGAGCAGGCGTCGGTGATGGGCGAGGCGGCGGTCGAGAAGTAGCCCTCGATGGCGTGTGCCAGCACGTCCACGCCGACTGCCGCGGTCACGGCGGCCGGGCAGGTGACCGTCACCTCGGGATCGACGATCGCAACCTGCGCGTAGATGTAGTCGCTGCGGATCGCGCTCTTCTGCGTCCACTCCTCGACCGTGATCACGGCGAAGGGCGTCAGCTCGGACGATGTGCCCGAGGTGGTGGTGGCGCAGACCAGCGGCAACGTGTCGGCCGAGGGCTGGCGCTTGCCCTCAACGCGCAGGAAGTCGGCGGCCGGGAAGTCATCGGCGGCGCAGCACGCGATGGCCTTGGCGGCGTCCATGGCGCTCCCGCCGCCGACGGCGACCACCACGTCGCAGTCCTGCTCGCGTGCGAGCGCCGCGCCTTCATCGACCACGGCGGCCGTCGGGTTGGGCATGATACGGTCGAACAGGGCGACGGTGAGCCCCGCGTCGTCGAGCAGGCTGACCGCCCGGTCAAGCAGGCCGGTCTTGCGCGCGGCGCTGCGGCCGGTGACCAGCAGGGCGCGCTCGCCCCAGTCGGCGGCGTGCTCGCCGAGGCGGTCGAAGGCGCCGGCGCCGAAGAACAGGCGCACGGGGTTGTGGAAGGTGAATTCGGTCATGTGTGGTGTCTCCTCGCTGCGTACGGGCCGGCGGGGCGCAGGCGCACGGAGGGCGGCGCGCGGCGCGGGCGAGCCGGGTGTCAGTCGGTCCCCTCACGGATGAGCGGCAGCTTGACGGTCATGGTGGTGCCGACGCCGACTTCGCTGTCAACGACGATGACGCCGTCATGCGAGCGCACGACGTCGCCGATGATGCGCGTGCCCAGGCCGGTGCCGCCGGGCTTGGTGCTGATGGCGTCATCGGTGAAGAGCTTCTCGCGCACATGCTCGGGAATGCCCGAGCCGGTGTCCTCTACCTGCAGCATGACGTAGCCGCCCTCGGGCCACTCGCCGTCGGTGACGGCGCCGGTGCGCACGGTGACGGTGTCACCCGACTCGCAGGCCTGGATGGCGTTGTTGACCAGGTTGTAGATGGCGTTGTAGAGCTGCTTCTCGTCCACGCAGGCCTCAGGCAGGTCATCGGCGGGCTCGTGGGAGAGCGTCACCCCGGCGTTCTCGGCGACCAGGAAGAGCGGCTTGATCACGCGCGGCACCAGCTCGTTGAGGTCCAGCGGCGCGAAGTTGGGCTCGCTCACCATGCCCTTGATGCAGTCGGAGATCTCCTTGGTGCGCTCCTGCACGTTGTTGGAGCCATCGACGATGATGCTGATCATCTCGGGGTAGAAGTCGCGCACCTCGCCCAGGGCGTCGCGGATGGCCGCGAACTCGTCGTCGCCGTTGTCGCCGCAGCACAGCGCATCGAGCCGGGCGAACATGTCCTGGAGCATGAACTCGAGGGTCTCGGCGCCGGTCTGCACGGGCGTGACCATGTTCTTGACGTCGTGGCTGATGTGCCCGATGAACTGGATCACCTCGGCCAGGCGGGCCTGCTCGTGCAGGCGGCTGGTCTCGATGGCGGAGGCGATCTGCGCACCGAGGATGGCGAGCACCTCCACGTCGGCCTCAGTGAAGATGCCGTCGGACTTGTTGAGCACCTGCATGACGCCGATGGACTCGCCCTCGACGCTCTTGAGCGGCACCGTGACCATGTTGCGCGTCACGTACTTGACCTTCTGCCCGATCTCGCTGTCGTGCTCCTTCTCGGCGGTCACGTCCTCGCTCACGCGCAGCTCGCCCGACTGGAAGACCGCGCCGGCGATGCCGTGGTCGGGCTCGATCTCCATGCCGCGGAGCTGATCGGCCGTCGGCCCCACGACGTGGGTGAAGACCAGCCGGTCGCGCTCCTCGTCGTAGAGGATAATCGAGCCGGCGCCGGCCTGGACGACCTCGAGCGAGGTCTCGAGGGCCTGGCGGATCAGGTCGCGCTGGCGCACGATGCCGCCGAGTGCGCTGGTGATGCGGTGGATCGCGCTGATCTGCGCATCGCGCTCGTGCAGCGCGCGCTGCAGCTCCTCGACCTGCCCGGCGAGGCTCTGCGACATGCCAGCACCTCCGTGACGGCGTGGGTCGTGCGCCGACGAGCGACGTCTCTCGGCGCCTTCAGTCTCCGGCGGCTGATCCCGCGCTGCCCGGGTCGGGGCCGGGGCGGCGCCTGGGAGCGAACCGCAGGGCGATGGCCGCGGCCCGAGCCGCTCTCTCCTCATCGCCCAGCTCGCGGTACATCGTCGCCATCATCAGCCACAGGCGGATGTTGCGCGGGTAGTTCAGCGCGGCCTCGTGCAGGATCTCCAGCGCCTCCTGCGTCCGGCCCAGCTTCTGCAGCGCGACCGCGGCCAGCGAGGCCGGCACGCCCTCCGCGGCGTCCAGATCCGCGGACCGTCGGGCCAGCTCGGCGGCCTCCTCCAGGTTGCGTCCATCGCGGATGAACAGCTCGGCCAGCCGGAAGGGCGGGCGCGCGTCGTCCGGCGCCAGCTCCGCAGCCCGGCGCAGGTGCGTCTCGGCCTCCGCCGACTCGTCCTGCAGCACCAGCGTCTGGGCCAGCACGAGCAGGGCGTCCGCGTCATCCGGCAGCCGCCGCACCGCGGTCCGGGCGGCCTCCTCGGCGGGCGCCGGCTTCTGCGCGGCCAGGTAGGCCGTTGGCAGCCCGATGAGCGCATCGCGGTTGCTCGGCTCGGCCGCCAGCACCTCCCGGTAGTTGGCCGCGGCCTCATCGGGTCTGCCGGCCTGGAGCAGCAGGTCTGCCTGCAGGTTCAGCGCCTCAACCGAGTCGGGCAGCGCCTCGACCGCCGCGGTCGCGGCCTCGAGGCCGTCCGTGACATTCCCAAGGGCGTCGTCGGCGCGGGCCAGGCCCATGAGAGCATCGCCGGACGTGGGTGAGAGATCGCGCGCCTGCTTGTACCGAACGTAGGCGTTGTGGTACATCTCCGCGTCCATGTAGGCGTCGCCGAGAGCAACCAGCGCCTGGGGCGAGTCGGGGTCGGCCCGTACCTGTGCCTCCAGCCGCGAGATCGGGTCGGCCTCGCGGCATCCAGGCAGCCCGGCGCAGGCGGCCACGATCACAGCGATGATGGCGATGCGCACTGATAGGCCTTTCCCGCCGACCCCACGCGGTCGGCGCAGCCCGCGGGTGTGATGTGCGTGGCCTTCATATTACGCGAGTTCACATGCGTGCGCAAGGGGGCAGCGCTCGCGGCAGCAGTCGGGCCTGCGCGCGAACTCCTCGTCGCCCGAAGAGGCAATGATCTCGCCGGCTTCCGACAACGCCGCCCGTGCGTCCGCCTCCGGATCGATGCCGATCACCCGCCGCGCGTCCAGCAGCACCAGCGCCGCATCGGCGGGCACGCGTCCGGTGATCGCCTTCACCGCCGCGCAGTAGAACCCGACCTGGAAGCGGTAGCCCTCGAGCGCAGCCGCCGATGGCTCGCGTCCGGTCTTGTAATCGAGAACGCGCCACGCACCGTCGGCCCCCTCCACGAGCGCGTCGATCGTGCCCTCGATGAGCGCGTCGCCCAGCGGCAGCACGAAGTCCACCTCCGCGCGCAGCCGCCGGGAGGCGGCCACCCAGTGCTCGTAGATGCGGTCGCCGCCGTCGTACGCCGCCTCCTCGATCACCCAGCGCAGCGCCTCCGCCAGATCTGTGCGCTCGGCCTCGGTGATGCGCGAGGCGACGCCGCCGGGGAAGGTCGCCAGCGCCACCGCCCGGTCGATCGCGTCGGCGCGCGCCAGGCCCTCGCGGCCGATGATCTCGAGCGCCTTGTGCGCGAGGTCGCCGCGCTCGAAGGCGGAGAGCCTGTGCAGCCAGTCACCACGCTCACCGCGCTCGGGCACCCCCAGGACGTGGCGCAGTTCGAACATGCGCGGACAGGAGCGGTAGCGCTGCAGGGCGGTCACGGAGAAGCGCGCCGGCAGGTGCGGGCCCGGGCGGATCGGCCGCACCAGCTCAGGCGGCGCTTCGGCCTCGCCGCGTCGCGCCGACGCCAGCGCCAGATCGATGACCTCCAGCGGGGCGCGCGCGGGCGGCGCCTCCGCTGCCGAGCGCTCTCCCGCCCCGCCGGGGCGCAGGATGCGGCAGCGCCAGCCGCCCTCCCCCGCCAGCTCCTCGCCGTCCTCCAGATCGTCGGGATGCACGCCGAGCGCTTCGCTCAGCCACTGAAGCCACAGGCCGGCGGCCAGCTCGCGGCCATCGCTCTTGAGCCCGTAGCTGCTCGACAGGATGAGGTGATCGCGCGCCCGCGTAAGCGCGACGTACAGGAGGCGGCGGCGCTCGGCGACCGCCCGCGCGTCCTCGTGCTCCCCCAGCATCCGGCCAACGGCACCCCAGGTGCGCTTGCCATCGGCCAGCTCCATGCGCGGCACCGGCCCGAGGTCACGCGAGGCCATCACCTCGGGCCTGCTGCCGCCGGGATCGCGCGTCAGGTCCGGCACCACGACGATGGGCCACTCCAGGCCCTTGGCCTTGTGCACGGTGAGGAGCTGGACGACGTCCTCCGCTTCTTCGTGCACGCTGGCGAGGCCCTCGCGGTACTCGCTGAGCACCAGGTCGCGCAGGTAGCCGATGAACTCACGCAGGCTGAACTCGCCGGACTGCTCGAACGAGCGCGCGAGGTCGGTGAGCTTGCGCAGGTTGGCCACCGCCTGTCGCCCCGCGAACTGCGACAGGTACATCGCCGCCAGGCCGGTCTGCGCGAGCATGCGCTCCACCAGCTCCGACAGCGACAGGCGGTCGCGGTGCGCGCGCAGGTCGGCGATCAGCTCGCGCGCGCGGCGGATGCGCTCGAGCTGTTCGGCGGGCAGGCGCTGCTGGTGCGGATGGGAGCCGTCGGCGGCGGCCACAAGCGCGCGCCACAGCGGCGCCGAGCCGCGGGTGAGCCAGAAGATGGTGTCATCGGAGAGCGCGAACATGGGCGAGCGCAGCGCGCCCACCAGCGAGAGCGAGTCGGAGGTGTTCTCCAGCACGCACAGCAGGCTCAGGCAGTCGCGGATCTCCTGGCGGTTGTAGAACCCGCGCCCGGCGACCGTGTAGTACGGGATGCCCTCGTGGCGCAGCGCGTACTCGTAGATGCCCACGCTGGTCATCGCCTGAAAGAGGATGGCGAAGTCGCCGAACTGCGGGGCGCGCCAGCCTTTCTTCTTCGTGTCGTAGACCTGGAAGGGCGCCTCGGCGACGATCTGCCGAATGCGCGCGGCCAGCGCCTCGGCCTCGCGCCTGCGCGCCTGGTCGGCACTGAGCCTCGACGCCGCGTCCCGGTCGGCCGCCTCGTCGTCGGTGACCTCCGAGGAGACCAGCAGCAGCTCGACATCGTGCGCCATCTCCGGGGCCTCGCGCACCGCCCCGACGGTCTCATAGACGGCCTCGAACTGCTCGCCGCCGGAGCCCATCACGCACTCCTGGCGGAAGACCGCGTTGTGGAAGGCCACCAGCTCGGCGCGGCTGCGGCGGCTGTCGGCGAGGGTCAGGACGTCGCAGCCGGGCCCGGCCGCGCGGAACTCGTCCAGCGTCGCGTTGAAGACGGTGACATCGGCCTTGCGGAAGCCGTAGATCGACTGCTTGGCGTCGCCGACCACGAACAGCACGCCGCCGCGCGGGATCTCGCCCGTGTCCGCGTTGCCGCCCGCGATACGCCAGATGATCTGCTTCTGCAGGTGGTTGGTGTCCTGGAACTCGTCCACGAGCACGTAGTCGTAGCGCGAGCGCACGCGCGCCAGCACCTCAGGATGCTCGGCCAGCAGGTCGCGCGCGAGGATCTCCAGGTCATCGAAGTCCAGTGCTGAGCGGCTGCGCTTCTCGGCGGCGTAGGCGTCGGCGGCTGCGGCCGCCTCGGCACACAGGGCGGCGGCCAGCCCGGCGGTCGCGCGATCCTCCACGACCGCGAGCCCGGCGACGGTGGGGCGGTACTCGTCCTTCAGGTCCGCGAGCGTCTTCAGTCCGGCCTTCACCTCGGCCAGCTCGTCCTCGCGCCCCGCCCACTTGCTCTTGGCGCCGGCGGCGCGATGGCCCTGGCCGAGTGCCTCCTCCAGCGCCGTCAGCCGCTCGGCAGGATGCACGTCCGCGGCCATGGCAGTCGCCGCGTACTCACAGAACGCCCGCTGGCGATCACCGGCGTTGTCGCCGACCACCGGCGCGATGGCGCTGAGGACCTCGCAGACGGCCTGCCAGCGCTCGTCGCCCAGCGCGTCGGCCAGCACGCCCGACTGCGCCTGCGCCAGCGCCTCCTGCCAGCGCGCGAGCAGCGTCTCCGGCGCGGGCGGCTCGCGCAGCCATGCGCTGAGGTCGTCGCGCGCCCCGATCAGCGAACGGATGACCGCGCCCGCGCCCTCCAGGCCCCAGCGCGCCACGACGGCCTGCGCGGACGCCTCGCCGGCGTGAACGCGATTGAGCAGCGTCCGGCGCAGGGCGTCGCGCAGCAGCAGCGACTGCTCGGTCTCGTCGAGCTGGCGGAAGTGCGGGTCAATGCCCGCGGCGATGGCGTTTTCGCGCAGCAGCCGGGCGCACAGACCGTGGATGGTGGTGACCGGGGCCATCGCCAGGCGGCGGGCGGCGCGCTCCCACACGGCGCGCTCCTCGCCTTCGGTCTGCGCCATCATCTCGCGGCACTTCTCGCGCACCCGGCTCTTGAGTTCGGCTGCGGCCTTCTCGGTGAAGGTGACCGCGATGATGCGGGTCACGTCGTGCCCCGCCTCGATGATGGCCGTGTAGCGCTGGACCATGCGGTAGGTCTTCCCGCAGCCCGCGCCCGAGGTCATCACGAAGCTCGTGGACAGGTCGGCGACGCGCTCGGCGATGGGATCGTGCTCAGCCACCGGGCTCGACCCCCTTGCGCTCGAAGCGTTGCTCGTCCCAGCGGCAGATGCCACGGAAGTCGCAGTACCGGCACTCGCGCGGAGCAGGCGTGAAACGCCCGGTGCGGATGGCGGCGGCATGCGCGAGGGCGTTCGCGCACGCGATCTCGATCAGCTCCTCGGCGCGGCCCTTCCTCGGCTTGCCCGAGAGCCCCGGCGGGCGCTTCGTGCGGTAGTATGCCCAGGTGGCAACCTCGGCGCCCGGGTCTTGCAGCACCAGCTCGCGCACCGCCTTCGCGTAGATGGGGAGCTGGAACTCCGTGCCGCGCATGATCTCCGCCGCGCCCCCGCCCGAGCCGCCGAGCTTGTAGTCGTACACCGCAAAGCGCGGCGGGCCCTCCTCCCCATGCGGCAGGTCCACGCGGTCGATGCGCCCGCGCAGGCGCACCGCGTCCGCACCGGAGCCGATCTCGAACTGCACGTGCTCGCCCATCCCGAAGCTGACCTCGAAGTGCACCGGGAGGAGACTGTCCGCCTGCACGGTCCCGGCCTCGAACTCCAGCAACAGGTGCAGGTCGCGCCGCGTCTCCTCGCGCGTGATCTCCCAGACCACGCGGTCGGCGACGGCGCCGCGGTTCACCTCGTCGGCGAAGGCCCGGTCGATGACGCGGTCCAGCACCGCGCGCGCGGCGGGCAGGTCTTCCTCGCGCAGGCTCAGGTCCTCGCGGTGCGTGCGCCAGTCGGCGAAGAAGTGGCTGAGCACGCGGTGGATCACGCTGCCCAGCAGCATGGCGTCAACGTCCTCGGTCGGGTCTTCGAGCACCTGGAGGCCGAGCACGCGGTCGGCGAAGAACGCGAACGGGCAGTTGCCGAACTGCGCCAGCCCGCTGGGGCTGAAGGGCGTCTCGGGGCCGAAGGCGTCGGCGACCTCGGCGATGGCGTCGGGGTCGCGCAGGCGCGCGTCGTACTCGTCGGGCTCGGCACGCGCGTCGCGGCGATTCTCGACTTCGATGGCGGCGCGCAGGCCCGCGAGCACTCCGGCATCGGCGGCGGCGAGCGCCCGCAGGCCGGCTCGCGCGGTGTCGACGTCGCGGTACGTCAGGGCGCTGTCGCGGCCGAACAGCTCGTAGATCGAGCGCTCGAGCAGCTCGCCCGGCGCGGCCACGTCGCGGAACTCCGGTACCATCTGCGCCAGCCCGAAGCGCTCGGGCTCCGGCGGCCGGGCGAAGCAGCGCGCGACCTCATGCACGAAGTACGAGGGCAGCACCTCACGACCCTCGGCGTCGACCACGGGATAGCTCAGCGTCAGGCGCTCGCGCGCGGAGACCGCGATGGCATAGAAGGCGAAGCTGTCCTCCCAGGCGGCATCGCTGCGCGGGTCCAACGGGACGCCGGCGCGGTTCAGGGCGAGGCGCTCGTCGTCGGCGTAGAGGGCGTCCTCGCGCGGCGCGCGCGGGAACGAGCGCTCGGTCATGCCCAGCACGAACACGTGATCGAAGTCGAGCTGGCGGGCCTGCCCGGCGTCCAGCGCCGGCACCCCACCCGCGGGCCCGGGCGGTATGAAGGTCACGTCGGTCGCGACGCCCAGCACCTCGGCGTAGAACTCGGCCAGGCGCATGGGCGCGTCGGCCTCGAACCGGGTGCACGCGGCGCGCAACTCGCGCAGGCCGTCGAGGAAGGCGTCGAAGGCCTCCACGTTCGCGGCCGTGTGCGGGTCGGCGCCCTGCCCCACGGCTTCCGTCACCCCGAAGCGCTCCACCAGCTCCGCCAGGCGCTCGACGTAGGCCGAGGTGGCCGCCTCGGCCGGCAGGCGCCCCAGCTCGTCGAAGAGGCACGTCAGCGCCGCCTGCACGCGCTCAACCAGCGCAATCTCGGCCTCGCGCTCGGCCTCGGTGCCGCGCAGCCACTCGTCCTCATCATCGGCGCGCCCGCGGCGGCGGCGCTGCAGGTCCGCGCGCAGGCGCGTGGCGTACGTGCGCAGGCGCGCGGCCCACTCTTCAGGCCCGGAGCCGCCAATGATGTTCGCCTCGCGGCAGACGCGCTCGATCTCATCGGGGTCGGGCGCGCCCTCGCCCAGCATCGCCGGGTCGAGCCACGCCGCCTTCACCAGGCGCATGACGTGCGAGGCGCGGTAGCCCTCCGCGGGCGCGCGCAGGATGTCCAGCACCGCCTGCACCGGCGGGCGCGCGCCGACCGGCTGGCCCGCGTGCAGGCGCAGCGGCACGCCCAGGCGCCCGCACACCTCCGCCAGCCCGCGCGCGTAGCCGCCCAGGTCGCGGGCGATGATCGCGATGCGGTCGGTGGGCACGCCGGCGAGGATCAGGCGCTTGACGCGGACGGCGACCTCGCGCACCTCGGCGCGCTGGCCCACGGCCTCGATGATCGCGACGCTGTCGCCCGCATCGGCGATCGGTTCGGGCTCCGCCTCGACGAACAGGCGCTCGCCCATGCGCGCCAGCGGCCCGCGCGCCTCCCCCGCCTCCAGCCACTGCGCGGGTAGCTCGCCGAGTTGCTCGCGCAGGCGCTCGAGCGTGCGCATGGGGCGACGGAAGACCTCAGGGCGGCGCTCGGCATCCGCTTCGAGGCACAGCGTGATCAGCAGGCGCTGCCCCCCCGAGGCCAGCGCCGCCAGCACCTCGAGCTGCGTGGTGGTGAAGTCGTCGAAGCCATCCACCAGCACCACGCGCAGGTCCTCGAAGGGCCGGCGCTCGCCGCGCTGGAGGACATCGCGCGCCCACCAGAAGAGCCCGGCGTCATCGTAGAGCCCCAGCTCCTGCAGGCGCGCCTGGTAGACCTCGTAGATGCGCGCGAGGTCATACGAGCGCTCGTCGGCGACATCGCTGCCGGCGAGGCGCTCGCGGAACTGCTCGGGGCGCACGGCGATGCGCTTCAGCTCCGTGACGAACCCGCACAGACCGTCAATGAAGCCGGGCAGCTCGCACATGTCCGCGAGCGCGCGCAGCTCCCCGGTGGCGCATAGCTCGTCGGTGACCGCGCGCATGAGCAGGCGCTGCTGGAGGTCGCTGATGGCCGCGACGCGCTCGTGGTTGGCGCTCAGGATCAACTCGGCGAGGTCGGGGAAGGTCAGGATGCGCGGGTCGAGCAGGCCGGGCAGGCGCCCCTCGCTCACCAGCCGCCGGCGAATGCGCTCGGCGGCCAGGCGCGTGGGCAGCAGCAGCACAACCGCGTCCTCGCCATGCGCGCGCACGCACTCGACATACTCCGCCAGCACCGCCTCGGTCTTGCCCGAGCCGGCCGGACCGCAAAGGATCAGTCGCCCCCCGTCAGGCATCGCGCTCAGGACACCTCCACGCGCGTCACGCGCAGCTCGTGGGAGCCGTCCTCGCGGGTCCACTCATAGTAATAGTAGATCGCGTCGCCGACCGGCAGCGCCTCGACGTAACGGATGCAGCCGTGCGGCGAGGTGACGAACGGGGAGGAGCGCGTCACTGTCTCCCACTGGCGCAGGTCGTAGCTGATCGCGAGGCCGGCCTTCTCCTCGTAGTTCTCCTCGACACTCGCGCTGCCATCGTAGAAGCCGATGAACACCGGCGGCCGGTAGAGGATGGAGCCGATGCGTGTGCAGTAGCTGTCCCAGCCCTCCTCAGGCGGCGACATGATGTCGCCCTGCCAGTGCCAGTTGAGGCCGCTGTCGCTGGTCGCCAGGCCGGTGTGTGACTTCACGATGCCGGTGTTGTACACGTCGGCGGTGCCGTGCTTGTCCTCGTCCGAGGCGCCCGAGGTGGCGGCCGGCGCGTAGCTCGCGATCATGTAGTACATCGGCCCCATCCGGTAGACCATCGGGTCCTTGACGCCCTCGAGGCCCAGCTCCTCGGGCGCCAGCACCTTCCGGCGCGCGGACGGGTCGAACTCGTCGGGCGCGTCGGCGACCATGCAGTCGATGCGCCACATGTTCGTCGCCGGGTCCACGTAGGAGATGTAGAGGCGCCACGACCCGTCGGTGGCCTTGAAGATGCAGGACTTCTCCACCGAGGGGCTGTCGAGGTCCTCCTTGCCCATCTGCCAGATGTCGTCGAAGACGATGCCGTCATCGCCGGCGGCGACGCGGCAGCCGACGCCCCGGCCCAGCTCGCGCGGCTTGCGCACGCGGTAGTAGAGATAGAAGCGGCCGCTCTGATCGTCGTAGAGGGCGCTGGGGGCGCCCGCCCACCAGCCCGGCCCCGAGCCCAGCGGCGCGCGCACGGTGACGCCATCATCCGGGCCGAAGAGCGGGATCTGCGCCAGGTACTTCGATGCGGGGCTCTGCCACTGCGGGATGGCCATCGATGGTGCCTCCTGCAGCCCGGGCCGGCATCGCCCGGGCGGGGTTGCCGTCGGATCGATCTGCGTCTCTCGATTCACCGGCGGCGGGGCCGGGACCTTCCGCGTGTGCTCATGATGGAGGGTTGTGCGCGCGCGCAGGGAACTCCCCCGCTGCCCGGCGCGGCAGGCGAGACGCAGACCACCGAGATGAGGGCGTGATCGCGCGTGCGTGCGAGCGAGATCGGGCGTTTCATGGCACAGCTCAACCCGGACCGGCCGCCGGGCATGGACGAGGGCTTCCGCTGGGGCGACCCGAACGTCGAGGTCACCGGCGTGATGGTCGCGTTCTTCCCCACGGTCGAGGTGATCGAGCACTGCGCTGCCGAGGGCATGAACCTGCTGATCGTGCATGAGCTGCTGCAGATGCCCTACCCGTGGCGCGGCGAGGGCAACCTCGAGCAGCATCTCACCTGGCGTGTGAACTTCAACCGCATCAGCCGCCTGGCGCGCCACGGCATCACGCTCTTCCGCGCTCACGGCACGCTCGACGCCTTCTGCATCCACGACCGTTTCGTGGAACTGCTCGGCCTCGGCGAGCCGGTGGCGGGCGAGGGCTTCGTCACCATCTACGAGCGCGAGCGCGTGCCGTTGCGGGTGCTCGTCGAGGACGTCAAGCGCCGCACCGGCATGCCCGCGGTGCGCGTGACCGGCGACCTCGAGCGCGAGGTCGGCCGCGTGGGCCTGCCCTGGGGCGGCACCGGCCTGAGCGTCAACGCCGGCTTCATCAACTCGGTACTCGAGCACGATCCGGATGTGCTCATCGCCGGCGAGTCGGACGAGTACGCCATGCGCATGGTGCAGGACTGCGACGTGCCACTGATCGAGACGGGGCACGCGGTGAGCGAGGAGCCGGGGCTGGAGTGGTTCGCCGGCCACCTGGCGGAGCGCTTCCCGGAGCTGCGCGTGATCTTCCACCGCTGCGCGCCGGCGTGGACCGTGGTATGAGGTTCTTCAGGCGAGGGAGGAGTACTCCCGTCGCGGCGGGAATAACTGAACTCTGCGACGGGCCATCTGACCCGAACGACCGCACGCGACCGCAGACCAGGCGGCTGCAGGGTGGATGCGTGTCTGTGCACGGGCCGCATCGGGATCAGACGAGGAGCTGACGTCATTGGACGACAGGAGCCGCCAACAGATCACCTGGATCATCATCACGGCGCTGGTGGCGCTGATCGTCATGGTGGCGGTCTACCGCCGCTACGAGGTGGACCGGCTGCTCGACACCATCGCGCGGGACACGCCGGCCAGGCGCCTCGCGGCGGTGACGCGGCTCATCGAGAAGCAGAAGCTGATGGAGGCCCTGGAGGACGAGCCGCGCTGGGTGCAGGACCGCGCGGTCGAGGCGGCGACGCTGGTCGGCACCGAGCAGTCGTTCTTCCAGTTGGTCGCGGCCAAGAGCGTGGTCGATGAGCCGGTAGCGGCCGCGATCGACAGCTACCTGACCTCGGTCGGCGAGCTGTCCATCGGCCCGCTGGTGATGGCTCTGCAGGACAAGGACGCGGCCGTGCGCGGCGGCGCGAGCGCGCCCCTCAAGACCATCGGCGCACCTGCGGTCGACTCGCTCATGCCGCTGATCGACGTCTACGACGACGCGGTGCGCGGCCTGGTGGCGACGACGCTGGGCGGGATAGGCGAGCCGGCGATCAGGCCGCTGCTGCGCGTCATGCAGCGCGACGAGCCGCTGCCCGACCAGGGTCCGGCGGCCTTCCGGCGCTCGAAGCTCGCCGCCGAGGCGGCCTTCAAGGCCATGGCCGCGACCGCCATCGAGCCGATGATCGACGAGCTGTTGGACGATGAAGACCCCGATGTGCGGCTGGTCGCCACCGGCATCCTCGGCGCCGTGGCCGCGCCGCTCGACGAGCCCGAAGCACGACCCGCGGTGGCCCCGCTGATCGAGCGCCTGACCACCGACCCGGCGTTCGCGGTGCGTCGCCGCGCGGCGGCGGCCCTGGGCGGGCTGGGCGACACCGCGCTGGCGAACGACGCGCGGCAGCCGCTGATCGGCGCGCTGGGCGACCGGCGCGGCGAGG
>JALGVA010000109.1 GCA_029820295.1 Candidatus Zipacnadia bacterium | reverse complement strand
GGGCAACGTGGTGGCGGCGACCCCGAGCTGCAACCTCGTCGGCAACCAGCCCGACCCGCGCACCGGCGTCACCCAGGGCAACCGCCTGCGCTGCCTGAATACCACGCCGGGCCATCCCAACCGCATCGAGCCGGGCAAGCGCCCGCGCGTCACGCTCACGCCGACCCTGGTGACGCGCGAGGACAGCGCGGCCATCGCCATCTCAGTGGCGGGTGGCGACGTCCAGGATCAGACGACCCTCAACGCGCTGCTCAATCACCTCGAGTTCGGCATGATGCCCGCGCAGTCGGTCACCGCGCCGCGCTTCAACACCGACCATCTTGAGAACTCGTTCGACTCCGACCCGGACCGCAAGCGCGCCTTCATCGCGCCGGCGAGCCTGCGCGTCAACTCCGGAGTCACTGAGGACGTGCAGGCGGAGCTGATCCGCCGCGGTCACAAGCTGACCACCACGCCGGGCGCCATCGCCATGCCCGTGATGCTGACTGTTGACGAGGCCGGCGCCATGCACGCGGCCGGAGATCCCCAGGCCGGCCGGCACGCCGGCGCACTGGAGTGATCGCCATGGGCGACGACAGCCTGTTCGTGAGCTGGACCATGGACTGCGAGCCGATCAACGAGGAGGTCCCCAGCGGCGGGCCAGCCGACTGGGCGCTGAGCGAGCGCGCCATGCGCGGCTACGTCTCGGCGCTGGCCCAGCGCGGCCACCGGGTGACGCTCTTCCTGATCCCCCGCACCGGCGAGGTGCAGGCGGAGATCGTGGCGGAGCTGAGCGACCAGGGCGCGGAGGCGGGTATGCATATGCACCCGCAGACCATCGACTACGCCGTGGACGCCCACCTGGGTGAACTGCCCGCACAGCGCCAGCGCGAGCTGCTGCACAGCGGTCGCGACCGGCTGGCGGCGGCGCTGGGCGAGCCGCCGCGCGCCTTCCGCCCGGGCTGCTTCTCGGCCTCCGACGCGACCTTCGGCATCCTCGCCGAGCTGGGCTTCACCCACGGGAGCGTCTCGCTGCCCGGCCGCCACCTGCCCGACCTCGCCGCGCGCTGGGTGGGCGCGGAGCCGTTCGCGCACTGGGCCTCGGCCGATGATCGGCTGGTGGCGGGCGATCTGCCCTTCCTTGAGCTGCCGACGACCGTCGAGCTTGGCGGTGTCGCCGGGCGGCAGGGCGGGACGGGCGACGCCCGGCACCTGCGCCTCGAACGCCCGGAGATCGAGCGGTGGGCGCCGGACCTGATCCGCCGGCACCTGGGGCGGCAGATCGAACAGGACTGGTGGCTCAAGTCGATCGTGGTGATGACGCACAATACGCGCGAGTACGGCGACCCCGACGAGCCCGCGCGGCGGGGCCTGGAGGCGGTCGCCGACGCCATCGACGAGGCGGCACGCGAGTTCGGCCTGACGGTCGTGCCGGCGACGCTGGCGGAGATCAGGGCGGCTGCGGTGAGCTGACGAGGAGGACACCATGCCGACCCGGCGCGAGCGCGTGTTGCGGACGATGCAGGGCGAGCCGGTGGAGTGGCTACTCGCACTGTGGCGCTGCCGGAAGTACCCGCGGGCGTGAGCATAACCTCGATGGCGTGGTGCAATCGATCGAGCAGTTCGGCGGGGAATCCGTAACATGACGACAGGGAGAGATGACCATGACCGAGCACGAGGTCCGCGAGTTGGTCGCGCAGGTGCTGGTGCTGCGTAACACCAGCGCCTACCGCGACGAGGAGAACGAGCTGGTGCGCACCGGCCGGGTGCTCAACTCCCAGGTGGGCGGCGCCGACATCCGCGAGCGCGCCGCCGAGCTGCGCGCGCTGGCGCCCGGGCCGATGCTCCTGCAGACCGACCTGGAGACCGGCAGCTACTTCGCCGCCGACGGCACGCACATCCCCCCGCTGATGGCGCTGGGCGCCGCCGACAGCGAGGAGCTGGCGCATGACTGGGGCTACGCGGTCGGCCTGGAGGGCCGGCGCCTGGGCGTGGACACCACGTGGAGCCCGGTGCTGGACGTGAACACCAACCCCGACAACCCCATCATCAACGTGCGCTCCTTCGGCGAGGACGTCGAGCAGGTTGGGCGGCTGGGTGCGGCCATGACCCGCGGCTTCACCGCCTCGGGCCTGCACCCGTGCGCCAAGCACTGGCCGGGCCATGGCGACGTCGCGGTGGACAGCCACATCTCGCTGCCCACGCTGCACGTCTCACGCGAGCGCCTGGAGGCGGTCGAGTGGGCGCCCTACCGCGTCGCCCGCGCGGCGGGCCTCGAGAGCGCGATGACGGCGCACATGCTCATCCCCGCCATCGATCCGGAGAACTGCGCGACCGTCAGTAAGCCGCTGATCACCGGCATCCTGCGCGAGGAACTGGGCTACGAGGGCTGCCTGTTCACCGATTCGCTTGGCATGGAGGGCCTGCGTCTGACCATCGACTCGGCGCAGGCGGCGTGGATGGCGATCGTCGCCGGCCACGATCAGGTGCTCATCGACTACAAGCGCCCGGCGCTGGAGAGCTACGAGGCGGTCATGGCCGCGTGCCTCGACGGGCGCGTCCCCGAGGAGCGGCTGCGCGACGCCGCCCGGCGCGTGCGCGCGCTCAAGGCCCGGCTGGCGGAGCTGCCGCCGCTGCCCGGCGATGACGAGATCCGCGCGGCCCTGCGCGACATCGGCCGCCGCGTGGCAGAGGCCTCGGTCACGCTCTCGGGCGAGCTGCCCGCGGGCGGCGTCGAGCCCGGCGCGCGCCCGCTGCTGGTCATCCTCGACGACCTGCAGCGCTACGGGGTGGGCATCGCCGACGAGCGCGCCGGCCACGGCCTGCGCGGCGCTCACCCTCTGGCCGACATCATGGCCGCGCACCTGCCGTGCGACGTGCTGCTGTGCGACGAGGCCCCCTCCGAGGCGGACCTGCAGCGCCTGGGCGAGGCCCTGCCCGAGGCGAGCGCGGTGATCGGCGCGACCTTCGCGCACATTCAGTGCTACAAGGGCGACGGGGTGCGGCTGCCGAAGATGCAGGTGGAGCTGTGGCGGCGCGCCGCCGGCTCGGGCAAGCTGCGCGCGATGCTGCTCTTCGAGTCGCCCTACGCGCTGTCGGACCTGCCCGCCGGTGTGCCGGTGGTCATCGGCTACGGCGGCGATGAGTTCAGCCTCGCGGCATCGGCCGAAGCGCTGCTGGGCAAGCGGTCGTGCCCGGGGACGCTGCCGGTCACGGTCCCGCAGCCCGGCGCCTGACACTGCCGCCAGCCGGAAGAGAGGACGATGGCGATGATGACACGCACCCGCACGCACGGGGTCATGGCGCTTGTCGCCGCACTGGTGCTCGCGACGATCGCCGGCGCGCAGGATGTCCCGCGCATCGACCAGATCAAGCCCATGTACCTGCACACGCGGCTCGTCGCCGACGGCGCCCCCGCGTGCGTGATCGCCGCGCCGGAGAGCGAGCCCTACGCCGCGCTCGCGCAGCGCATCGCGCAGGCCATCGAGGGAAGCTGCGACGTCGCCCCACCGATCCGTGCGGCCGCCTCGCTCGATGACGAGACGTTGGCCGCCACCAACGTGATCGCGCTGGGCATCTTCGCCTTCAACGAGGTCACCGAGCGGCTCTACCTCCGCGAGTACGTCCTGTGCGACTACTCGTGGCCGAAGGGCGCGGACGGCTACGTCATCCGCACGGTGCACAACCCGTGGCTGAGCGGGACCAACGTGGTCTTCATCGGCGCGGCCGAGCCGGCGGGTCTGGAGGCGGCCGTGGAGCGCTTCTCCGCGCTGGTGGCCGAGCATCCCGACGGCTCGCTGCCGCCCATCATCGAGGTCGGCGGGGAGGACGGCGCCGCCCGCCTGAGCGCCGAGGAGATTGCGCAGCACGAGGCGCGCATCGAGGCCGAGACCTCCTCGCGCACCATGGGCGGCATCGCAGCGGGCTACGCCGACGCCTACTTCCGCACCGGCGACCCGGGGCAGGCCCGCCTGTTCCTGGCGGCCATGCGCAAGCTCGACGCGCTTCAGGAGGCGGAAGGCGCGGCTGATGACGTGCGCACCTGCCGCTACATCTTCCACCAGTTCGACCGTATCGAGGAGGGCCCGGCGTTCAGCGACGATGACCGCGCGGAGTTGACCAACCTGTTCTACCGCTTCGCCCATCGCCTGACTTACGCGAACCGGGACGTCGCCGCCTCGACCATCCCGCACGGCAACAATTGGAACGCCACCGGCGCGGCCTTCGCGGCCATGTATTTCGCCCGCTACTACCCCGACCTCGAGATCGGCCGGCGTCTGCTGGCGAACCTGGACACCTACTACGAGCCCAACATGACCAACTGGAAGGTCAACGAGGACTGCCCGGGCTACGGCAACATCACCCTCACCGGAAACTACAACTGGGCGCTGCACCGGCCTGACCCGCGCTACATCGATCAGGACCACCTGCGCCGCATGGCCGACTACGACATGCTCATCACCGACAACACCGCACGCGTATCGGGCTTCGGCGACGCCAGCGGCCTGGGCGGCAACTACCTGGTCCAGGCCCTGCCGCTGGCGGCATGGCTCTACCAGGACGGCCGCTACCTGTGGTGGTGGGATCACCACGGCGGCGCGCGCACGCGCTACTGGGTGCCGCCCGAGGTGCTGCCGCGCGTTGAGCCGGTGGACCTGCTCGGGGTGACCGTCGCGCCCCTGGCCGAGTGGATCTACAACCGCGAGGCGGGCCGTACTTTCCCGCGCGAGGACTGCTTCGACAAGGCCAGCTTCCGCGCCGGCTTCGACGCCGACGATGAGTACCTGTGCCTCAGTGGCTTCGGCTACGGCTTTCACTCCCACCCGGACGCCAACGCCATCATCCGCCTGCAGGATGAGGGCCAGGTCTTCCTCTACGATGACGGCTACATGATCCCGTCGCTCAGCGAGCACAACAGCATCGTCGTGCTCAAGGATGGCTGGGCCGGGCGCGTGCCCGAGCTGTCCGAGGTGGTCGCGCAGGCCGACTTCGAGGACGTGGGCATCTTCGGCTCGCGCCTGAACGGCTACAACGGCGTGCGCTGGGAGCGGTCGATCATCTGGCCCAAGTCGCGCTACTTCCTGGTGATCGACGAGCTGCAGGCGGAGGAGCCCGCCGCCTACAACTTCCAGTGCATCTACCGCACGCTGGGCGCGACGCAGCTCGACGGCCGCCGCTGGACCGCCGACCAGGGCGAGGCGCGCATGACGCTCATCGCCGCCTCGGACGCATCACTGGCGCAGAAGCAGTCGGCGGGCACGTCGCTCAACTCCGAGCCCTTCCCGCCCGACCAGGCGCGGCGGCTCATCGAGTCGGTCACCACCGATATGGGGGTTGGCGATGACTACCGCTTCGCCAACCTGTTCTACGTGCGCCCGCGGGCCGACGCCGCCGAGGTGGCCATCCAGCAGCTCGACGAGCGCGGAACCTACCTGATCGACGATGCGGGCGAGATGGCGCTGGCGGGCGTGGGGCACTCCGTGGCCGCCCCGGGCGTGGTCATCGACGCCGCCGCCTTCCACCTGTCGAGAGGAATACTCACAGCGGCGGGGGCGGAGGCGGTGCGCATGGGCGACGAGCTGCTGACCGCCGACCCGCCCATCGACGCGCGCATCGACCTGGCCACCGGCGCCGCGCTGATCGTGGCTGACGGGCCGACCACGATCACCCGGACCGGGCCGGATGGCCGGGACGCGCAGCAGCTCGACGCAGGCGAGCACCAGTTGCGTTTCACGCCACTGGGCAAGGCCCCGGTGGAGGCCATTGCGTCGTCGCTGCGCGCGCGCTTCGACGCGCTGGCCATGGCCGCGGGTGGCGGCGCGCCGCCGGCCGCGGATGAGGGCGACGGCATCACGAAGCTGTGGGAGTACTCCGACTTCAACGTCTACCGCAACTTCGCCACCGCGGCGGGAGTGACGCTCTCGGTCAACACGCGCCACTTCACCCCCGACGAGGCGGGCTACCCGGTGGGCGATCCGCCCGACCTGCTCGACACCGGCGGCAACGTCATGTTCCCCGACGGGCAGACGGTGGTGCTGGACGTGGACCTGGGCCAGCCGCGCGAGCTGACGCAGATCGAGGTGCGCTCGCGGCAACTGCGTACCTTCAACGGCGGATGCGGGGCCAGCCGACTCACTGCGTGGGTCGGTGACGACCCCGACCTTGCCGGCGCCGAGCCGGTGGGGCAGGTCGAGATCAGCGACGACCTGCAGGATGCGATGATGACCTACTCCATGCGCCTGGAGCCGCCCGTGACCGGGCGCTACGTGCGCATTGAGGCCGTGCCCTACACGCCCGAGCACAACGTCTACCTCGACTCCATCGCCCTGCACGGCCGCGCCGACCGCGCCGACATCCTCGACAGCGGCTTCCACCTCAGCGCGCTGGAGGTCGCGGACATCGACGGTGACGGGCGCGATGAGGTCTTCGCGGGCGGCACCGACCGGGCCATCCACGTCGTTGGGCCCGATGGCTCGGCGCTGTGGACCTACCAGGTCGGCGACGTCATCAACGACCTGGCGCTCACCACCGACGGCGGCCGCGTCCTCGCGGTGGCGGCGTGCAACGACAGGACGCTCTACGCGGCCGATGGGAGCGGCGCGGAGGCCTGGACCGTGGCCCCACCGCCGCGCACCTACGCCCGGCCGGGCTACCGCGGCGTCGAGCCCTTCCAGAGCCGCCTGACCGTCGCCTTCGACGCCGACCTCGACCAGGACGGCGCCTCCGAGATCATCGTCGGCTCGGCCAACTGGCGCACCTATGTCTACGACCAGGCCGGCGACCTCATCTGGGACGAGGTGCTGTGGGCGCATACGCCCACCTGCGGCACGGCCTTCGACCTCGACTCCGACGGCAAGCTCGAGCTGATTATGGGCAACAGCTACACCGCAACGGTGATCTACTCGTGGGACGGGGAGATCCTGGGCAGCGGCGCCGGCTCCGGCCACGCCGGACCGACCGACGTCGCCGCCGCCGACCTCGATGGCAACGGCAAGGGCGAGATGGTCACCGGCGACCGCGCCGGCATCATCTGGCTGCAGGAGTGGCAGGGCCGCGACCTGCCCGACTACAACGCCGGCAGCGATGTCACCAGCGTCGCCATCGGCGACATCACCGATGACGCCGGGCTCGAGGTAGCGGTCGCCTCGCGCAACTTCCTGCTCTATCTGTTCGACGCGAACGGCCTGCCGCTGTGGCAGGTCAACCTGACCGACGCCGCGCGTGACATCCAGATCGCGGACGTCACCGGCGACGAACGCCCGGAGATCGTCTGCGCCTGCGAGGATGGTACCGTGAAAGTCGTCCATGCCGCGGGTGAGGTCGTGGCCTGGTACCGTGCGGGCGCGTGGATCCGGCAGGTGCGCGCCTGCGAACTGGACGGCGACCCGGCCACCGCCGAGGTCGTCGCCACCTGCGACGACGGCCGCATCTACGGACTGCAGGTCGCGCGCTGATTGCCGACGGGAGGCGAGAGCCGTGCGCTGGATGATGCTGGCCGGTGTGCTGCTGGCGCCCGTGTATGTGAACGCTCAGGACGCGCCCGTGTCCGGGCCCGAGCGGCTGGCATGGATGCGCGAGCGCCTGACGGGCACAGTGGCGAAGTTCGAGTTCACCCAGGGCTACTCATTCCGCCGGAACCCCGAGAACCTGCGGCCGTTCATGGAGGCCATCAAGGCCCGGGGTTTCACCGCCTGGGACCAGATGGCCATCGGCCACATCTGGGATGACGAGGCCTTCGCGCTGCTCGAGCGCAGCGTCGAGGTGGCCGAGGAGGTCGGCCTCGACGTGTGGGCCACGCTCTCGCCGCCCAGCGGCTGCGAGGAGATCGCGCGCTGGCCGCTGGAGCAGCGCCGGGAGTACTACTGCGCCACCGCCGAGCGCTTCGCGCGCATCGCCGCCGAGCACCCCAACTTCGTGGCCTTCGGCTGCGATGACTTCTTCCCCTACAACCGCAACTTCTTCACGCCCGAGATGATGGCGGAGATGGCCCGTCGCTGGCGCGCCATCTGCCCGAATCTGGCCTTCGTGCCGCTGCTCTACTTCGGCAGCATCACGCCGGAGCTGATGCAGACCCGCGGCGACTACCTCGACGGCATCGTCTTCCACTTCCGCGCCAACAGCTACCCGCCGCAGTACATCCCCGGCTACGATCCAAAGAACTTCCAGATGTACGGCGACGTGATGCGCTACGAACTCAAGCGCGTGCGTCAGGTCACCGGCGAGCATCCGCTCATCTGCGGTATATACATCTGGTACTACCAGGGCGGCTGGGGCGTGCTCACCCCCGACGAGCAGAACCCGACCGAGGAGCACATCGTGCGCGATGCGGTGCAGAAGCTTGAGATCGCGCACGAGTACGCCGACGGCGTGCGCGTCTACGGCCTGGGCATCGACCACGCGGCCTATCAGGCGATGCAGCCGCTGCTCGAGCAGTGGCAGGCGGAGGGCAGTGGCTGGGGGCAGCAACGCGGCGACCCCGAGTCGCACCTGGGCCGCTGGCAGGAGCAGCTCGGGGAGGGGCCCTACCTGGGCACGCTGCTCAGCGGCGAGCGCGGGCTGGGGGCCGTGCTGCCGCGCGCCTGCCCGTGGCCGCGGGTGGAGCTGGCGCGGCAGTTCGAGCACGGTGAGTTCGACCCCGAGCAGGCCGCGCGTCGCTTCCCGCTGCTGGTGGTCTCGCGCACCGAGATGCCGCCGGAGTGGCCGGAGTTGCTGCGCCGCTACGCGCAGGCGGGCGGTGTGCTGGTGCTCGAGATGGTGCCCGGCTGGGTGACCGACGCCGGGGTGCGCGCGCTCGAGGCCGACGAGGAGCAGCGGGGCGAGTCCGCGCCGACCACCATCGCGCTCGCGGAGCTGTCGGGCGTGGAGTTCCACTACGAGCCGCGCGGCTTCGTCACGCGCTGGCGCGTGGCGGCCGAGCACCCGCTGACACAGGGCCTGGGCGAGGTGGGCGCGTGGCAGGCGTCGGGCTGGGAGGAGGGCGAGAGCACCTACCCCTTCCTGGCCTATCCGGTGGTCGCCACCGACGCCGAGGTGCTGCTGGAGGCCGAGCACGAGGTCTGCCCCTACGACGGCGTCGCCTACGTCCGCCAGGGGACGATCGCCGGCACCTACCCGCTGCTGACGGTGCGCGAGGTCGGCGAGGGGCTGGTGGTGCGCCACTACGCGCACACCGGCCCGGGGTCCATCATGGGCGAGGCGTACGACACGCTGGTGACCAACCTGCTGCGGCTGGCGGGCACTCAGTAGCCCGGTCGGGCCGCTACGCGCTCGCCGCCGGGTCGGGCTCGATGCGCTCGACCAGGAACAGCACCGGCCGGTAGCCGTCGCTGCACGAGACCACCGTGCGACCGGGCTTGGAGCCGGAGAAGTTGCCGCCACGCGCCAGCGTCACCACGTAGCGGTTCAGATCGACCCAGGCCCAACTGCAGAAGCCCTCGGGCACCTCGAGGCTGTCGCCCGGGACGATGAACTCGTCACCCTCGGCGAAGCGCTGGCACGCCACCCACTGGTGCGTGCAGTGCTCCGCGACCAGGTCATCGTGGAACAGCCGCCTGAGCACGGTGATACGCACGTCCGCGCGCATGATGCGTCACTCCTGTCCACGTGCCACCAGCATCCGCAACGACCTGCCCGCCAGCGCCACCGTCATCCGCCCGGCCTCGCAGGCGACCGGCTCGCCGGTCACGCCGTCGGTGACCGCGACCTCGCCCGCCAGGCCCAACGCCTCCCAGCTAACCGTCACCGCTGCGTCGGCGGGGTCGGCGTCCAGGTTCGCCACCGCCAGCAGCGCGCCGCCCGGGCGCAGCCACGCGCTGACCTCCACGCCCTCGGGGGCGCGCTCGATGGTGTCGCGGTTGGCCCAGTAGGGCACGAACTGCGCGCCCTCGGCGACGCCGAAGGCCTCCCAGACCCTGTCGAACTGCTGACGTGCGCCGCCGTTGTGGAAGGCCGGGAAGACCAGCGAGTCGTGCAGGAAGGTCAGGGCGCACATGTTCACCGTCGGCCCGAACTCGATGTGGTCGTTGCGACGATGTGGTCGTTGCGATGCCACAGCTCGGGCAGGAAGTGCGGCACCGGCCCGAACTGCCGCGCGGTGAACTCCGCCCGCATCTTGTCCGGCGGGATCAGGTCGATGTAGTCGCCCTGCACGGTGTGCGCGTACTGCTCGCCATCGAGCGTGTGGTCGGCGAAGGCGGTGATGGGCAGGCAGATGGCGTTGCCCGAGATGTGCGCCATGATGTGCGTGCGCGGCATCCGCTCGTGAAACATCTGGTAGGTGCGCTTGGCCAGCTCCCGGAAGGCGAAGATCGGGTGAATGGGCTGCAGCTCGCCCGCGTCGTCGATGAAGCCGTGGCCGTGCAACTGGTTCATGCACGGACCCGGCCAGGCGAGGTCATAGTAGAGTCCATCGATGCCGAACTCGTCGAGGCCCTGCTGGAAGTTCCAGAGCTGGAAGTCCATGAAGCTCGACGCCGGGCAGACGGGCGCGTGGGTGTAGCTGGTCGGGCCGGCGGTCGCCGAACGCGTCCACTGATCGGCGAAGTAGGCGTACTCGGGCTGGTTGGTCGCGGTCTCGCCCAGGAAGGTGTAAACCAGCAGCGGGTTGCCGCGCTCGCGCTGGCGGGCGATCAGGTCGGGGCGCTCGCGCAGGTTGGTCGGCACGACGCCGAACCACTGATCGTCGGTGGCGATGGGCGCGATGCGCGCGGTCCACTGCCGCCAGTCCTCCGGCCGCGGGCGCACCGGCCCGGCCTGCAGACCGAAGGTGTAAGTGACCGGCCCGTCGATCTGCCGGGGCTGGCCGACCATGGCGATGTGCATGACCACGGCATCGCCCGCGCGCGCCACGCGGATCGGCTTGCCCTCAGCGGGCGCGCTCCAGCCCACCGGGCCCTCGCAGAACCAGACCATGCCCCGATCCTCGTCGCCCAGCCAGACGAAGGGCAGGAAGTCCGCCTCCCAGCCGTCCTCCGGCAGCGCGCCGTAGCGCTCATCGGCCGGGCTGCCCGTGCCCGCGCAGTCGGTCCAGATCAGGTAGCCCGCGCGCGCGGGCGCGAACGGGATGCGCAGCACCAGGCGATCGACCGTCGTCGCGCCTGGCGGCGCGAGCGTCAGGTCGAAGCGCATCATGCCGTCATACTCGACGGTGGTCAGGCACTCGACGCGCGTGTCACCCGCGGTCCCGAGCGCGCGACCGCGCACATCACGGCCGTCCATGCGCAGGCCCGGCTCGCCGGCCTCCCAGGAGACCGCCTGCCCACCCGCGCTCAGCTCCAGCGCCACCGGCGCCGCCAGCAGCGACTCGCCCTGCGAGGTGACCTGCTCGGGCAGGCCCGACGCGCCGAAGGTGTACCCGCGCCCCCAGCACCGCACGGTCGGGCCGTCGATCTCCAGCGGCGTGAACGGCTCGGGCACGGTGTCGGTCAGACCGATGGCGTTGCCCAGCCACGGCGTGGCGTCCGGGATGACCACGGTCTGCGTGACCTCGCCCAGCGCCCCGTCGCCCGCGCCCATGACCTCCGCGCGCAGCGCGTACTCGCCGGGCGGCAGGCCCGCGACCGGCAGGGCCAGCGTCACGACGCGCGCACTCGCGGCCGCCTGCCCGGAGACGCGCACCGCGCCATCCGCCGCCAGGCTGCAGGTCAGCGTGCTGCCCTCAAAGGCTCCGAGCGGCAGTCCGGAGAGGTCATACTGCGCACTGAGCACCTCGGTGCCGACGAAGTCGAGCGGTAGCGCGGCGATGGCCGGCCAGCCCTCGACGGGGATGCGCCCGGAGGCGTACTGCACACGCCAGAACGCGCGCGTGGTCAGCCACAGCGCGACCTCGTCCGCCTGCGAGGGCACGTCCTCGCCCCGGATGGTGCGCTCGGCGTGCAGCGTCCCGACCTGTCCGCCGGCGACCGTTACCGGCAGCGCCGCGTGCCGGACCTTCTGCCCCGCCGCGACCGTGTCGTAGTAAAGCGTCACCTTCTCCGGCTCGTCCTGCAGACCGATCACGTCGATCGCGCAGTCCAGCACCCCTCCCGCCAGGTCGCCCGGCTCGCCCACGCGCGGGATCGGCCCGACGGCGTCGAAGCTCAGCGTACCGATCTCGACCGGATCGACCGCGGTCAGGTCGGCCGACTGCCGCCACGTCCACGCGACCAGCGCCTCCGGCTCGCTCCACTCACGCACGAAGTCGGCGCTCACTCGCGCCGCCGCATCAGCCGCGACCCCGAGCAGTTCCAGCGGCGTCGCCAGTTCGACCGTCCAGGTGCCATCCGCGACCGCCGAGACGACCCGGCAGCCCTGCCCCCACGCGCCGCCGTCACCGCCCTCGAAGCGCACCTCGCCGCCGGGATGTACGACGATCGCGACGGCCCCCTCGGAGCCCGCGGGCACGAGACACGCGGCCATCGCGCCCGGCCCCTCGGCCGACTGCATGAGCACGTAGAGCGCGGCGTCATCGTGCGCCAGCGACACCCACATGCGGCGCTCCGCCGGCCCACGTGTCGTATTGTCCAGCAGGCACGGGAAGCGCGCGGCCCGGTCCCACTCGCCGGGGCCGATCACGCCGTCGATCGTCGGCGCATGTGCCGCCGGCGGCACGTTCACTCGCGGCCCGGCGGCCAGCGCGGCACTCGCCGTGAGAGCGAGCATCAGGCCGACAGCAGCTACCGGCATGCGCTCGGTCATCTCAGGCCTCCTTCGCCGGCTCGACCTCCACCACCGTTACGCCCTTCGGTGGCACGCGCACGCTGAAGGTCGAGCCTTCCGGCCGCACGCGCAGCGACGGGTACTCGGTCAGGATGTCCACGCTGGCGATCTCCCGGCGCATGTCCACGCGCGGCCGAGCGTAGAACGCGCTGGCGCTCTTGAGCGCGACGCGCAGCCGCCCGCTCTCCTCCTCGGTGGTCATGAGCGTCACCACGTCCGCCTCCTCGACCACCAGCGGCGCATCTGATACCTCGGCGATCACACGCGCGCACGCCTGCACGAAGCCCGGCGAGACCGGCGCGAAGGTGAAGTGATCCCAGTACCCGACCGGCTCCTCCATCGCCATCACATCATCGGGCAGCGCCGGCGCATCCCATGCGTCGATCTCCGGCGCCTCAGGCTGCGCGCCGTAGACCAGGCAGGACAGCGACATCGGACCCGACCGGTCCTCGAAGCGCAGGTCCGGCTCCGGCAGGCCACCGACTTCGCGGCCGATGAGCACTATCGGCGCACCCTCGTACGCCAGCACCGTCGCCAGCTCGTCCGCCGGCAGCAGGTGGTGGTTGAGCACGAGAATGGCGCCCGTGACGCCGGACAGATCGCCGATGTCCGCGGTGGTCTGCAGCGGCGCGCCCTCGGTCATCAGCCGGAACATCAGCGGGTGCACGGTCATCCCACGGGTGCGCGTGAAGTCCTCGACCTGGGCCTGCATGAACGCATCCGACCACACCAGCGTCGCCCCGAGGATCCGGCGCGGCCGGCACGAGTACGCAAGGTTCCAGCGCTCGCGCAGCCAGCGCCAGTGCCACTCGCTCAGCCCGTCGCCCAGGCACGCCAGCAGCCCGTCCGCGCACGGCCGCAAGCTCCCGTCCCCACGCGTCTGCCAGACGTCGGTGAGGGCGTGAATCTCCTTCTCGAGCACCGTCGGCACGTGGCGGATCGCGTCCCACTCCTCGACCACATCGTGCGTGTTGTGCAGGAAGATGAGCTTTGCGTCCGGCAGGCCCGCGCGCATGAGCATGAGCATGGACAGGAAGTCGGCGTGGCGGTGCACGTCGGCGGCGTAGGGCCGCGGGTCCATGCTCAGGCCCGCCGCGACCGTCTCGACGATGATCCCGTCCACGCCCGCGGCGACGATGCGCCGCAGGTCCACGCCGTAGCGGTAGAGCGACTCCCACGGCGCGCGCCCCCACGAGGAGTTGATGAAGGCACGCTTGCCGACGCTGTGGATGGCCCCGAGCGCCTTGCGCCAGAACTGCTCCCAACGCCCGGCGTGGAACTCGATCCACTCATGGCGCACGTTGCGCCACAGCCAGCGGGCGCGGGCGTCGAGCAGCTCCGTGTCATGCCCGCACTCGCGCGCGGCCTCGTCGGCGAGGCGCAGGCCGGTGGTCTCGGCGAACTGCGCGATGGTGTCGTCGGAGAGGTCCACCTCGTAGATCGGCCCGTTGTGCGGCCCCCAGCCGTCGGCCCCCTGCCAGCCGTCGAAGCCGTAGTACTCCATGGTCTCGACCAGCTTGCCGAGGAAGTAGTCTTCGAAGTAGCTGCCGTCGCTCAGTCGCGCCAGCGGGTTGAGGGACGCGGACCAGCCATGACGGCGGAAGACCTTGCAGGCCTCGGGGTGGTCGCCCAGCCACTCGGGGTGGAAGCGGTTGCCGTAGAAGCGCGTGAACACGGTCAGCCAGGCCTCGATGCCGCGCGCCTGCAGCTCGCGAATCAGCCCCTGGAGCTGGCGGTTGGTCCACGCCTGGCGCTGCCGCTGCGGGTTGAAATCGTGGCCGTCGCGCGCGCAGAAGTCCTCAGGCAGCGTCACCTCCCCGTCCACAGGCTCGTGCGAGAGCACGAAGTCGGGCGAGGTGAGCATCAGGCAGATGCCGGTGGGGGTGAAGCCCGCGGTCTCAACGTACTCGGCCACGCCCAGGTCGGCCTGCTCGTTGTCAAAGCCGATCAGCTCGGTCCAGATCCAGCGCTCGTGCGGTCGCTCAAGGTACTCCATCTTCGGCCCTCCGCGGGTCAGGTTGGCACACCGAAACTGCTCGCGCCCCCTACTCCCCGCCCACCGCCGCCAGCGCCGCATCGTCCGGCGCCAGCAGCACCGCCGCATAGATCTCGACCGGCGGGACTGTGACTACGCCATCGACGACCGGCAGCTCGACCGGCTCGGCGCCGGGCGTGATCAAGCGCGCGACCGCCAGCGACTCGTCGGCGATGCGCAGCGTGATCTCGGGCGTCGGGTGGATGGCGGCCAGCGCGTAGCTCTCGTCATACTCGAAGTCGTGGTTCACGATGTGCGCAGAAAGGATGCCGCGCTCGGGCCGGCGGAGCAGGTTCACCAGCACCGTGTCGGGCCACTCGCCGGTGACCGGGCCGGCCGCGCGCAGCGCCTCGAGCGCGACCGCACGCTCATCCTCGGGCAGGCTCTGCAGCGGTCCGGCGAACTGCAGCGCGCGGCCGTCGCCCAGGGCGATCTCCTCGTAGCCCGCCTCCGAGGCACGACTGCGCAGCGCGATCGACTGCACGCGCGCATACTCGCCGCCGCCGGCGACGCCATGGACCGTGATGGTGTCGCCCTTGCTCAGCTCGAGCGCGGGTGTCGTGTACGCGTGCCACTCGTCATCATCGGCGTCGGCAAGCCAGCTCCCGATGGCCTGGCCGTTCACGAGCAGCTCGAAGCTCGACTGCCCGTCGCTCTCGTCGAGATAGCTCACCGTGATCTGCCACAACCCCGGCTCGCCCGCGAAGCGCATCGACGCCGTGCCCTCGGTCATCGCCTTGATGCGCGCGCCGTCAGGCTCGTAGCCATCCACCTCGAGGTCGAGCGCGCTGAACTGAACGCGTAGCGAGTCCGACAGGCCGGGCATGAAGTCGGCGACCGAACGGGCGGCGTCGGCGGGCTCGAAGCGATCGCGGATGTCCAGGCTCGCGGACAGCACCAGCGTGCCGCCGCGCTCAACGAACGCCCGCAGCCCTGCCATCTCGTCGGGGCTGAGCATTGCGTGGTCGTCGATGAGCAGCGCGTCAAAGCCATCGAGTCCGTCGCCGATCAGGTCGGAATTGACCACCACGTCGGCCGGGATACCCTCGCCCTGGAGCAGCCACAGGAGCGCGTTGGTGTTGCCCCGGTCGAGGCCCAGTATCTGGCCCATGCGCGGCCCCCAGGTGAGGTCGAAGAGCACGCCGACGCGGCTGGCCGGGCGCTGATTCGCCAGCAGCGTCTCCCAGCGGCGCGCGAAGCCGGCGTACTGCGCGCAGGCGTCGAGGATCGCCTGATCCTCCTCCGGCTTGGTCATCGCCAGCACGTTGCGGTCCGCGTTCAGGCTCATGTTGGGCATGTAGTTGCCGCCCAGCGCGATCCCGGTCGCGCAGCCCAGCGCATATTCCTCCGCGATCGGCAGCGCCACCCACATGTTGGTCGCGCCCGGCGCGTGGTAGCGCTCGACCCCGCGCGCCTGCCGTACCGGGCCGGGAATGTAGCTCAGGAAGCCCGTCGGCCGGCCGTGGCTGGCGGCCAGGCCGATCTTGCAGGCCGCGATGTCGCGGCCGAAGGGCGGATGCGCGAAGGCCTCGGTGAAGACACCATCGACGACGCCCTGATCGATCAGCCAGTAGGTCAGGTTGTTGGCGACGATGAACAGCGGCCGCTCGCGGTTGTGCGCGTGGAAGTGGAGCTGCTCAAAGAACTCGCGCGCGGTATCGACGGTGAACCAGCGCTCCAGCTCGGCGGGTGTGCCCTCAGCGCCCAGCTCGTAGGCGGTGCCGGTGTGTTCGCGGGCGTATTCGCGGAACTTCTCGCGGCAGGTCGGGCAGTAGCATGGCCAGGTCATCGGGTTGTCGAAGAAAATGCAGTCCACGCCCTGCGCCTGCAACGCATCCATGCGCCCCTTGATGTACTCAAGCCACGCCGGGCGGTTGTAGCAGCCGGCGTAGCGCGCGGGGTTGTTGTAGATGACCCTGTACTCGCCCTCGGGCGTGAGAATGGCGGCGTCGCGCAGCTCGGGGTGCTCGGGGAAGAGCTGCTCGTGGTAGATGGTCCGGGAGCAGATGTACATCATCCGGTGCGCGCCCGCCTGCTGCACGGCGGCCATCGCCTCCGGCGTGAACGAGCCGCCCTGGATGAGGGTGAAGCCGGCGTCAAGCAGGAAGCCGACCTGCGCCTCGTCCATCTTCGAGTAGTCGATCACCCAGCGCAGCCCACCGGGATCGGCCCAGGGGAACATCGGTGGCGGCGGCTCCCAGTGCGCCTCGCAGGTCGCGGTCATGATCACCATGGCCGCGATCGCCGCGGCCGGCCTCCTGCAACTTGAGATCATCGCCAGGTCAACGCCTTTCATCCAGATTCAGTCCAGCCGCCAGTCGTCCTCGGTGAAGCCGCACGGGCGTTCCGCACCGGGCTCGTAGCGGCACTGCACCACATGGAAGTGACGGACCGCGCCCGGCGGCAGGTTCACCTGCAGCGTCGTCCCGCTCCCGGTCCACGCGCTCCAGCCGTCGATCTCGCTCTCCGGGATTGGCCGGCCATCGAGCAGCACCTGCTCGATGCGCGCGGTCGCGTAGGGCAGGAACAGGCGCAGTCCCGCGCCGCGCTCGATTGGGCCGGACTCGGGCCCGGGCCAGTTGGGCGCGAAGAAGGTCCAGCACGGCGGCACCGAGTTGCGCGCCATGAATGCACGCATCGCCGGCACATCGAACTGCGCCTCGCCCTCCAGCCGCACGAACAGATCATCGAAGGCCACCATCGCGACCGCCGGCATGGGCGCGTCCGGCCGGAACTCGGGCGGCTGCATCGCCAGGTAGCGCTCGCCGCCCTCCGGGGTCATGGCGAACACCGCGGTCAGCTCCCCGCGCGTGGCGACGTTCCCGTAGCCCAGCACGATCTGCCCGAATCGCCGCCACAGCTCGACGCGGCCGGCGCGCCGCTCGCGGGCGGTCTGCCCGTAGCCGGCGACCGCGACGCTCAGGCCGTGGCCGAAGTGGTTGACCGGGTAGCCCGGCCGCGGCTCGGAGAACCAGCGCTCGTTGCCCACGCGCATGAGCCGCTGCAGTTGCGCCACCGCACTCTGCTCGAAGCCGATCTCCATGATCAGCGACAGCGTGTAGCAGCGGTGGTAGGAGTAGACGCACGAGTGGATATTGGGCGGGCGGTGCAGGAAGTGGTGCGCGGCCAGCTCCGGCGCCAGCGCCTCGTGATCTGACGGGTCGAGCGTGCTCGGCCGGTAGGGCGCCGCCAGCGGCCCGGTGGTCAGCACCAGGCCCGCGGCCTGCTCGCCCTCGCTGGCGCGCACGCCGAAGCCCGCCTCGTCGGCGGCGTCGGCCATCAGCTCGGCGATGCGGCGCACGTACGGGCGCGAGATGCCCGACGCCCACGAGATGCCGGTGCTCTCAGGCATGGTGCCGTCGGCCTCGGGGAAGCCGTGCAGGTCCACGTGCACGTCGGGCTGCTCGCGCTCGATCAGCTCGGCGATGGCCACCGCCTCCGGGTTCAGGTCCGGGCGCATGACGCCCTGCCACGACCAGTAGCCCATGCACGGGTTGCCCGGCTGCGGGCCGGTAATCGCCTCGTAAGCCTCGGGCGAGCCCGCCGGGAGGGCGTAGACGATCTGCCGCGCGCGGGTCTCCCGCGCCAGGTCCGAGTCGCCCAGCAGCCAGCGCAGGAAGTGTAGCAGGCTGGTGGTGGAGTTGACCTCGCGCGCGGCATGCGTGCAGGTGAGCAGCACCACCTGCTTGTCGTCGTCGGGCACGGACGCGTCGGTCACCCGGCACATGAGCAGGTCGAGGCCGTTCGGACTGTGCGCGGGCACGCTGACCTCGATCCGGTCGGGGTGCCGGGCCTGCCAGCCCTCCAGCCCGCGGCGCATCTGCGCGATGCTCGGGTGCGGCAGCACGGCCCTGCCCGGCGGCGAGAGGTCCATGGCGTCACTCCTGCTCCTCATTGACAGGCCCGGTGGCCTGTCCCACGTAACGGCGCGGCAGGGACGTCACGACAGGCCGGACCGACAATCCGCTGCAGCACTTCGATGCGAGCGCCCGTTGCCGTTGGAGGGGCCGGATCACTGTCCGGCCCGTCGTTCCTACAGCCGCACGCAGCGCGAGAAGCCGTAGGGATGCGGCGGCAGCAGCGGCCCGTCGGCCGGCGGCTGCGCCTGCACGATCGTCTGCCGCGCCGGACTCTCCCAGCCGGTGATCCAGGCGTACACGCCCACACGATTCGCGCTCTCGCCCAGCAGCTCCAGCGTGAGCGAATACCAACCGCCGTCGGGGATCGCGAAGACGTAGTCGTCGCGCTCGCGCGGGCCCACCGGCGGCATGAAGTACCTGGTCCCGTGTCCACGCTCTTCCTTGCGGAAGATGCGCAGCGCCGGGATCACGTGCCGCATGGGCACACCCCGGTAGCGGCTGGAGCCCGCGCGCACCGTCAGCGCATCGAGGTCCTCCTCGGCCCCGCGCAGCATGACGTAGAGTTCGGCCTGCTCCAGGCGGTGCGGGATGCCGCAGTACCACATGCGCCGCCGCCCGCCCTTGATGGCCTCGTCGTGCGTGGCTTCGACGGTGATCTCCGGGATGACCATGCTCTCGTGCACGGTCGGGCCGATCTCGTCGGTGAGCGGCGCGAAGCCCGGGAAGCGGTACTCGAAGCCGCCCTCGACCGCCTCGGCCATGAAAGGCGAGCCCGGCACCGGTGAGGCCTCGCGCCGGGGCTCGCGCTCGAGGCGGATCAGCCGCACCTCGTGGCCGAGCATCAGGATGCCCTCAAGCAGCGGCAGGTCGTGCCAGTAGGGGTAGACCTGCCGCCAGGTGCGCGGCGCCCAGCCGAGGTCGTAGGCCAGGCGCTGGCCGCCGCCGAAGACCTGCGGCTGGGGCGAGGGGTTGCGCAACACCAGCCAGGCGCCGCCGGTCGCGAACGGGTGCAGGTAGCCGTAGATCTCGCCATCGGCGGGGTTACCGCCGATCATGCGCGCGCCGCGTGTGCCCAGCTCCGCGGCGTGGAAGTGGAGCCAGTCGATGACCTGCTGCAGCACGCGCGCCTCCTGCTCAGACAGGCTCTCGGGGCAGATGGGCATGTGCAGGTAGGTGGTGCCCCGCGTGAACTGCAGCACCGCGTTGTCCAGCCAGGTGTTCGGCTGCTCGCTCGCCGGGTTGTCGAAGGCGTGGGCGAAGCCGTGGTTGTCGAAGGCATCGAGCGGGCAGGGCGTTTCCGAGCGCACGGTGATCTGGTAGTAGCACGCATCGCGGTGGGTGTTGTCGCGGTCCCTCTGGGTGCGCGAGGGCAGCACCGCGTACTCGGCATCGCCCGAGGTCGCCAGCCAGACGTGGTCGGCGCCCTGCAGCCACCATGGGCTGGGCCACCAGCCGTTGCGGGTGATCACCTCCGGGTTCGTCGCCCGGATGCGTGCGTCGATGCGGTTGAAGGCCAGCAGCGACGCCTCGCGCACGTGATCGGTGGTCGGGTAGCGGTCCGCGAAGCGCCCGTTGGTGGCGCACTCGTTGTCCCAATCGATCTTCAGGTGCCGCGCGCCCACCCGCCCCACGATCTGGCAGAAGCGCTCGGCCAGCGCCTCCTCAAAGCTCGGCTGCATCATCACCACGTACTCGCCGTTGGTGTAGGTTCCCGGGCCGTCGCCGGTCTCCCAGCCCTGCGCGCGGATCCAGTCCATATCCATGCCGGTACGCCCGTTGTGGCTGACCCAGACCGACAGCTCAAGCCCGCGCTCCTGCACCTGCCGTGCGAACTTGATGAAGAGCGTGTCCTCGTCATCATCGTCCTTGTGGCGGAAGAGCGAGCGGCGCTCGAAGTAGCCCGCATCGATCGCCATCGCGTCCGGGCGCAGGCCCAGGTCGAGCAGCGCCTCAAAGAACGCCTGGTTGCCCTCGTAGGAGGCGATGTACTCCCCGCCGCCGATGGCGCGCGTGGACCAGCCGCTGGTGAAGGTGATGAACGGGCGCTCCAGGCGCGGGTTGCGGATGCGCCACAGGTAGTCCATGAAGGCCTCGGCGACGTAACGGTGGTGCTGCGCGACGCCGAACACCGCGGGGAAGCTCGCGATGACGTTGTCCTCGTCCCAGACCGGGTGATGGTAGAGTTCGAGGCGCTCGCGGGGCACTGTGAATGCGGCGGGGTGCTCGACGCCCATGAACCAGTCGCCGGCCCAGACCGGGTAGCCGCAGCCGGGCTGGGGCGCATAGGTGTCGAGGCCCTCCTGCTCCTCAGCGTCCGGCCCCCCGCGCAGGCCGTAGCCCACGCGCCGGATGGGCGTCGGCGGATCAGGTTGCACGTGTACCAGCAGCCGGTCGGGCGTCGGCGCCGGTCCGGGCGCGCGCAGGATCACCTGCTTGCGGAACCACGGCTCGTCCGGCGCCAGCGTGTAGATGACCTCCGCCTCGGAGTTGCTCTCCGCGCAGCGTCCGTGCAGGGCCACGCGCCCGGGCTCGGCGACGGGCGCCTCCCAGTCCATGCCCTCCGGGCCCAACTCCTGCCCATCCACGACCAGCGCGAAGCCCGGCAGGGCGAACTCGGTCACGCTCCCGGACCGGCGGTTGAGCGCGCGCAGGCTCCGGTCGAGGAACTGCAGCGACAGGTCATCGTTCTCCAGCACGGTACGGGCTTCGCTCATGGCGATGCCCCCTTGCAGCGCGTGTGCGCGCTCGGGGATGGCGGTCGCGCGGAGGTTCACTCCAGGAGCCCTGCGGACCTTCGCGGTGTGCCCCGCGACGGCCGGGACTGCGCCCGGGCAAGGGATTGCGCGCCCGGCGGGGAACCCTCGCCTGCCTGCATTGGAGAAAGGGGCGATCGGCGATGACGGACATCGACTATGGCGTTGTGGCTGTCTACATGGTCTTCGTGGCCGCCGTCGGCTTCATCGTGCGCGGCCGCATCAAGGGCCTCGAGGACTACTTCGCGGCCGGGCACAACGTGCCGTGGTGGCTGGCCGCGATCTCCCACCACGTGTCGGGCTACAGCGCCTTCGCCTTCGTCGGCTACGCCAGCGCCGCCTACCGTGTGGGCCTGAATATCTGGACGCTGTTCGCCCTGCCCTGCTTCGTCGCGATGGTCGTCGGCGCCTTCACCTGGGCTCCGCGCTGGGCGCGGCTCAAGGTCATGACGCCCGTGGAGTACCTGGAGAAGCGCTTTAACCGCGCGGTGCACCAGGTCATCGCGTGGAGCGGCATCGGCGTCAAGTTCGTGGACGAAGGCATGAAGCTGTACTCGCTGGGGATCATCGTCGCCGCGTGCACCGGCCTCCCGCTTGACTGGACCATCATCGGCTGTGGCGTGGTCGCCATCCTCTACATCGTGGTCGGCGGGCTGTGGGCGGAGCTGATCACGGACTTCGGCCAGTTCATCGTGCAGTTCCTCACCACCATCGTGCTTGCGGGCGTGGTGCTGAGCGTCATCGGCGGCTTCAGCGGCCTGCTGGGGAGCATGCCCGCATCCAGCAAGACCTTCTTCAGCGAGGAGTACAACCTGCCCTACATCCTCGTGTTCATGGTCGTCATCACGCTGAGTTACAACGGCGGCACCTGGGGCCTGGCCCAGCGCTTCTACTCCATCGGCGCCGCGCGCGACGCCAAGAAGGCCGCGCTGCTGTCGGCGGCGCTCTACCTGGTTTACCCGATCGTCATCTACATCCCGGTCTGGGCCTCGAGCGCGCTCCTCGGCGAAGTGGAGAATCCCGAGGAGACCTACGCGCTCATGGCGCTCGAGTACCTGCCGGTCATCGCGCCGGGCCTCATCGGCCTGTTCGTGGCCTCGATGTTCGCGGCCACCATGTCGATGGTTGACTCAGACCTGAACGCCCTCGCGGCGGTGTTCACCAAGGACATCTACCAGACCACCTGGGGGCGAAACGCCTCGCAGCACACGCTGCTCAAGGTCGGCCTGCTGGCGACCGCGATCCTGGGCGCGATCACCATCGCCACGGGGCTGCTGGCGGATGAGATGGGCGGGGCCTTCAAGGCGATGATGGACTGGTATGCGGCGATCCTCGGGCCGGTGTCCATCCCGCTGCTGTTCGGCATGCTCAACCGCCGCACCACCTGGCGCGGGGCGCTGGCGGCGTGGGCCGGCGGCTTCTTGACCTTCATCCTGCTCAAGTACGGTCTGGGCGCGTCGTGGACCATCTTCACCGGCGGGAGCCTGCTGGTGACCTTCGCGATCTTCTTCGGCGAGGGCTACATCACGAAGATGCCCGCGGATGAGGCCGAGCGCGCCGCCGAGGTCCTCGAGCAGATTGGCTCGCGGGAACTGCCTGAGGCCGTCGAGACCGCGGAGTAGCGGGCGCCGGGCCGGCATCCCCGCCCGTTGGCCGTTGTCGTGGTCGTTCTGGAGGGGTTGGGCTTCAGCCTGACCGGGCCGTTGTCATCGGTACGGCATCGGCGAGGCTGAGGCCTCGCCGCTCCGCAAGGTAGAGGGCCTCGAGCCCAGCGGCGGTTGGTTGCGGGCTCCCTACCCGCCATTCACCCGCGCCACCACGCGATGCACCGCCGCCGCGATTCGGTCCTCCACGTCCCCCGCCCAGCGCCACGCCGGGCGGCCGTACTCGTCCAGGTGCGGGCCGCCCTCGTAGCCGCCCTCCTCCCACACGCGCCGCGAGGGGATGTAGGCCGCCATGTCATTCGCGTAGCCGCACACCCACGTCCCCGGCCCGAACTCCCGCTTGAAGCGCAGCGAGTAGTCCACCACGGCCTCGCCGCCGATGGCGATCAGCAGCAGGGAGGACGGTGCGGCACCGTCCTCTGCGCCCAGCCGCCACGCCTGCACCGGGTACTCATAGCCGCCCGCGAAGACCGCGCCCTCGTCCAGCAGCCCCAGCATGCGCCGCGCCCAGCGCACGTGCAGGTCGCTCTCATCGCCGGCCGCGACGGGCGCCAGCGTCTCGCGTGTCACGACCTCCTCGTAGGCCAGCTCGATCCACTCGAAGGCCGTCTTCAGGCCCGCCGAGACCGGCTGCATTTCGCCCGCCAGCACCTCGGTCACCGCGGCGGCAAGCATGCCCCCGTACTGCTCACACAGCGCCAGCTCCCGCCGCGGGAGCGGGTTCTGGTCGGCGCCGCAGGCGTTGAAGAACATGGCGGTCGCGCCCGGGTGCGCGGCTTCGACGTCGATCTGCGCGAAGCCGGGGTAGTCGCCGCACCACCAGGTGAACGAGAGCGTCGTCGGGTGGCAGGCGTAGCCAAAGAGCACCGCGCGCAGGTTCCCGCCCTCGCCGCGCACTGCCAGCACCGGCACGTCGTGGTCCACCACGCCGCGCAGCGGAAGGCCCTGCGAACGCAGCTCACGGACCTGCTCCTCGGTGTTCTCGCGCCGGTTGACCGCGAAGCCGCACGCGCCCATGCTCATCGACAGCTCCGCCGGCTGCAGGTCGTCCAGCGCCTCGCCGACCGCATCGACCACGCGCGCGATCATCCAGTCGGTGTACTCGGCGACCTGGGCGCGCTGGGCGTCGTCGGCCGGATAGTAGTCAACGAGATCGTCGGTCAGGCACGGGCCGCAGTGGTTGTGCGAGAAGGTGAGCATGAACTCGTCGGCCGCCAGCCCGTAGCGCTCGTGCACCGCGCCGAAGATGGCGTCGTAGACCGTGCGCGACATGCCCATGTGGTCGGTGGTCAGCATGACCGCGCGCTTGCCGTCCGGCGCCTGCAGCGCCAGCACCTTGGCCCACAGATCGTGGATGACGCCATCGGCGGCGCGCCTGGTGCCGTAGCCCGCCAACCACACGTCGTTCCGCGGCGTGATGACGCAGCGCGCGATTCCGGCCTGCCAGTCCATGGCGTCACACCGCCTCCATGGTGGAGGGCGGCTTCTTCGCTACGTTGTAGGTCACGCTGACCACGCCCGGCACCTCGGAGGTGAGCCGGTCGGCGAGGCGCTCGAGCGTCTCCCAGGGCAGCCGGGTGGGTGTGGCCTCGCGCGCATCGACGCTGTCCCAGCAGCGCAGCTCCACCTGCATGCCGAACTCCCGACCCCCGTGCCGAATGCCGGTCACGCGGTCCTCGTGCAGGATCGCCATGTACTGGAAGGCGCCACAGCCCGCCAGCTCCTCCTCGACGATGGCGGTGCACTGCCGCACGGTCTCCAGGCGCTCGGCCGTCGCCTCGCCGATCACCCGCGCCGCGAGCGCCGGCCCCGGGAAGGGCATGCGGTTCCAGATCTCCTCCGGCAACCCCAGCGCCTCGGCGACCCTGCGCACCCCGTCCTTGCGCAGTTGCACCAGCGGCTCGATGATCTCGTAGCCGAAGGCCTCGGACGGGTCGATGCCGAGCTGCTCGAAGACGTTGTGCTGTCGCTTGATGCCTGCCACGGTCTCGTCCACGTCGGTGAGGATGGTGCCCTGCAGCAGGAACTTCGCGCCGCTCTCGCGCACCAGCCGGCCGAAGACATCCCGGTAGAAGGTCTGGGTGACCGCCTCGCGCTTCTCTTCCGGGTCGGTCACGCCGGCCAGCGCGCCCAGGAAGGCGTCGCGCGCATCCACGATCTCCACCGGCACGCCCAGGTCGCGGAAGATGCCCACCACGCGCTCGGGCTCGCCCGCGCGCATGAGCGCGTTGTCCACGAAGTAGGTCTTCAGGCGCTCGCCCAGCGCCCGATGCCCGAGCATGGTGACCGCCGACGAGTCGACGCCACCCGACAACGCATTGATTGCCAGGCCATCGCCTACACGCCGGGCGATCGCCGCCACCTGGTCGGCGATGAACTGCTGCGGGTCAAGCTGGTCCGCCGGGATCTCGGTGATCGACATGGGAGCCACTCTCCTTCGCGCTTTGCTGTGACCATGGTCGGGATGCGGCGCAGGCCCGGCGCTCACTCCTCCGGGAAGAGCACGTCATGCTCGCGCACCAGCGCCTCCTCGATGCGCGCCGCGCATTCGGGCGTGACCTCATAGTCGAGCAGCAGGTTGTCGGTGCTGAAGATGCCCATGCGCACCAGCAGGTGCTTGAGCCCGCGCAGCCAGCAGGTGATCTCCCTGCCGCCGTAGACGTCCCACATCAGCTCGTTCATCCGATCCTGCAAGAGCTGTGCGCCCTCGAGGTCACCCGCCTGCACGGCGTCCATGATGCGCCGCGCCAGCCGGCCGTTGAAGATGGCCCCGCCCAGCACCAGGCCGTCGTAGCCGTCCGCGAGGTAGCCGACCGTGTCGAACTCGTCGCCGGACATGATGCGCAGGTCCGGCCGGCCCGCGCGGATCTCGAGCGCGGCCGACTTGCGCACCGCGTCGCCGGAGCTATCCTTGAGCGCGACCACCTTCGGGTGCGCCAGCGCCGCGGCGATAACCTCGCCGGGCACGGCCACCTGGTCGCGCTCGCCCAGGTCGTAGATGCCCATGGGCAACGGGCTGCCCTCGATGGCCTCCAGGTACATGCGCGTCAGGCCCGCGGCGGTCGGCTTGAAGACCTTGAAGGGCGCCGCCATGATCCCCACGTCCGCGCCCTCCTCGGCGGCCACCTCCGCGTTCTCGATCACGCGCGGCGCCGAGTTGTCCGTCACCTGCACGCCGATGGTCAGCCGGCCCGCGGCGTGACGGCACACTTCGCGGATGAAGATGCGGTGCAGGCGGCGCGGCAGCCACGGGCCCTCACCGCACGAGCACGAGCCGAGGATGAACAGGCCGTCCACGCCCAGCCGCAGGTGGTGGTCAACGAGGCGGTGCGTGGCCCCGATGTCGATCTCGAAGTCCTCGGTCAGCGGCGTCGGCGTCGCCGACCACAGCGGCCGCTCCGCCAGCTTCGCGCCCATTGCACATACCTCCCAGCGCCTTCCTGCCTGTCGCGGGCATGTACGCCTCCGGCTCGGGAATCACCTTCATGCGCACCGATGAGGAATCTCCCCGCGCGGTGGCGAACAGGCCCCCACGCAGGGCCACCGCTGTCGATGGGAGTGGTCGCCATGTCCGAGACCGGCGGCGAGATTCTCCGCGTACAACGCATCTGGGACGAGGCGCAACACAACGCCTTCTGTGGC
>JALGVA010000269.1 GCA_029820295.1 Candidatus Zipacnadia bacterium | reverse complement strand
GAGGTGGGCCTGCGCGAGGAGCGGCGGGTGGTCGGGGAGTGCGTGCTGACCGAGCACGATCTGCTCGCGGGCCTGTGCGGGCAGGACCACGCGGACGTCATCGCCATCGCCGATCATGCCATGGACCTGCACGGCGAGGGCGGGGGCTGCCGGGAGCTGACGCAGCCCTACGGCGTCCCGCTGCGCTGCCTCATCCCGCGGGAGATGCGCAACCTGCTGGTCGCTTCGCGCGCGGCGAGCTTCTCGGCGATTGCGGCCTCAAGCTGCCGGCTGTCGCGCACGATGATGCAGCTTGGCCAGGCGGCGGGGACGGCGGCGGGGCTGACGCTGGAGGCGGGGACCGACCTGCCTGATGTGGCGCCGGAAGACCTGCGCGAGGCCCTGCGCGCGCAGCATGTGCAGCTCGAGTGGCCGATGCCGGCGGCGCTGCGCGAGGAGATCGCGCAGGCCGAGGGCCGGGCCGTCAGGGCTCTACCTCGCGCGGGCATGCGTTCGAGATGGTGACCTGCATGACGACCTCGCCGCGGGCGCATGCGGCCGCGAACGCCCGCTCAAGCGCGGCGAAGAGCAGAGACGCCTCGCCGACAACGAGCGTGCTCATCGGCCCGGGCTCGACGTGCAGGCCGGCCGCGCGCAGCTCTCCGGCGAAGGCATCGATGGCCGGCCCGAGGTGCTGGGTGCGGAGCGGGTAGAGCGAGACCTGCGCGCTGACCACGTCCATCGCGCTCACTCCCGGATGAAGTGCATCACCAGCCCGGCGAAGTCGTCGCGGAAGCGAAAGCCCGCGGCCTCAACCATCGCGCGCACCTCAGCGGGGTCGAGGTGCATCGGGTAGATCGACAGCACGCCGCCGAACCGCAGCACGCGGTGCGCCTCGCGCAGGAGGCCCTCGCCGTCGTCGAGCTTCTGCAGCACGTCGTAGACCAGCGCTACGTCACACGAGCCATCATCGAGTGGGATGGCCGTGTCGCCATCGGCGACGATGGCATGCAGGCCGGGGACCTCGGCCGCACGCACCGGCGCCATGCGCTCGGCGTCGCAGTCGAGCGCATACACCACGCCCTCCCCGCCCACGAGCCGGGCGGCGGGCAGGGCGTAGTTCCCGCCGCCGCAGCCGAAGTCCAGCACCACGTCGCCGGCGCGCACGGGCACGCTCGCCAGCACCTCCGCCGCCCGCTCCGCCAACCACAGGCACTGCTCGCGCTCACTCTCCGGAACTTCCAGGCTCATCCAGACACCTCCGCCAGCACGGCGATGTACGCCCCCCGGCGGCGGCGGTCCGCACCGGGCTCGGCCTCAAGTCTGCGTTGGGCGGCGAGCTGCGCGGGATCGTCGGTGCGCGGCCCGAGCAGAGCGGTGCGCCAGGTCACGGCGCGCGGGCGCACGTGCTCGCGCACCAGGGCCAGCAGCTCATCGACGCCGAAGAGCCGTGCACGCGCCAGTGTGTCCCCCATCTCGCCGCGCGCGATCTGCTCCCCGTAGGCCGAGCCGCAGTTCAGCGCGCCGACGAAGACGCGTCCGCGGCAGACGCGCGCCATCTCCCACAGCACCTCACGCGGGTGCTGCACGAACTCCAGCACCGTGACCGCCGTGAGGAGGTCGAAGCTCCCGTCCGCGAAGGGCAGTGCCTCGCCGCGTGCGCCGATGATGCGCGCCGGGTCGTGGCCCGCCTCGCGCAGCCGCCACTGCGCCATGTCGCGCATGTCCCGGGCGGGCTCGACGCCCCAGGCGTCGAGGCCCATCACCAGCAGGCGGCTCAGCAGTCGTCCGGAGCCCGCGCCGACATCGAGCGCGCGCTCGCCGGCCCGTGGCCGTGCCAGGCGCAGCAGCAGCTCGTGCTCGCGCTCGTCGGCCCAGGCGCCCCACGGCGTCTGATACCAGGCGTCGTAGCGGGCGACATCGGCGGCGAAGTCGCTTCGGTCACGCATCGTGTGCCTTCCCCGGCAGGGCACTCGCGTCGGGCACAGAATATGCCCTGATAGCAGCCAGGTCAAGGTGACGGGAGCGATGGTCATGGGCCAGCTCATGGTCGGCGCCGTGCGACGCAACATCACTCCGCCCATCGGCGCGTGGATGGCGGGCTACGCAGGCCGCGACCACGGCGCCGAGGGGGTGCATGACGAGCTGTTCGTGCGCGCGCTCTTCCTGGGCGACGGGGAGACCTGCACGGCGCTGCTCACGCGCGACCTGTGCGACACCGAGAATCATGAGTTCGACCTGCTGGCGACTATGTTCGAGGACCGCATGGACCTCGCGCGGGACCGGCTCTTCGTCGCCAACACGCACACGCACTCGGGCCCGACCACGAACTACGAAGATGACTCCCGCAACCGCGATTATGTGGAGAACCTCGCGGCGGTGTGCGTGGGCGCGGTGGAGGAGGCGCGTTCGCTCGCGCGTCCCGCCACCGTGGCGTGGGCGCGCCGGCCCGTGCAATGCGGCGTCAACCGCCGCGAGCGCCGTGAGGATGGCACCATCGTGCTGGGCGTGAACCCCGACGGCCCGGTCGATCGCGCGGCCGACGTGCTGGCCTTCCACGACGCCCAGAGCGGCGAGCCGCTGGCGACGGTCTTCCGCCACGGCGTGCACGGTGTCGTGATGGGCCCGGACAACTACCACCTCTCCGGCGACGCGCCCGGCGCCGCCGAGGCCTTCGTGGAGGCGAACCTGCCCGGCGTAGCGGGCTTCCTCGCGGGCTGCTCGGGCAACATCAACGCGCACCCGCGCCTGAGTTTCCACCACGTGGCGATGCTCGGCCGCAGGCTCGGCGGCGCGGTCGTGCAGGGGAGCACGGAGACCGACGAGCCGCGCGCCGACGTGACGCTGGTGAGCCTGCGCCACGAGTTCGGGCTGCCGGTGGAGCCGCTGCCGCCGGCGGACGAGGCGAAGGCCGCGCTGGAGGATGCCGAGGCGAAGCTGGCGGCGTTCGAGGCCGGCGAACCGGTCGAGGGCCTGAACGAGTGGCACGCGCGCCGCGCTCTGCGCCATGCCCAGGCGCGCATGGACGCCATCGAGTCGGGCGAGGACGTGAGCGCGCGGCCCACCTTCGTGCAGGTGCTGGCGCTGGGCGACATTGCGCTCTTCGGCTGGCCGGGCGAGGTGTTCTACGAGATCGGCCAGCAGGTCATCGAGCGCTCGCCCTTCGCGGTGACGCTCGACGTGACACACGTCAACGGGTCCATCGGCTACGTGCCCGTCGCGTCGGCGTACGCCGAGGGCGGCTACGAGATCTCGGCGCGCGTGCATCACCAGGGCCTGGGCATCGTGCCCGAGGCGGAGAAGGTGATCGTGGCGGAGACGCTGCGCGCGCTGGCAAGGGCGCGGGAGATGGTGGGGTAGTCGGGGAAGGGCAACGACCTCCTCACCCCCGCCCGAGCAAGCTCGGGCACCCCCTCTCCCTAGTGCGCCGTCACTCTTGATAGTTTGAAGTGTGGTAGAATGGCTGTCGACTGCGTCGGATCGCACCCATCATCACAGCAAGCGAGGCAGCCACGATGCGGAAGAAGTACGTTGTGCGGCTCAGTCCACA
>JALGVA010000108.1 GCA_029820295.1 Candidatus Zipacnadia bacterium | reverse complement strand
GAGAACCACATGTTGGGGGCGTTGCGCGGGCCGGCGAAGCGCACCGAGCAGCCCTGCAGCGGACGGGTCTCCATCAGCTCCAGGTTGGCGCGCAGGCGCTCGGCGTTGGGCATGTCCCAGCCGACCGCGATGAGCTTCTTCGCCGGCACCTCTCCCTGCGCCCACGCAGCGAGGCAGGGAACGAGCAGAGCGACCATCAGGATGATCGGCATGAGCCTGGTCATTGGTGCACTCCTCCCGGCCCGCCGGCCGTTGCTGTGTACGGCCCACGGGCTGACCGGCCTGTCCGCCTCTGTCGTCCGCCGTTGCCGTTCCCGGTTGCCGGTTGCCGGTTCCCGGCAGCCGTCCGCACCTCACTCCACCCGGAACACCACCACGTCATCCCACCAGATGACGTCCTCGTCCGAGCGCTGGCCGCTGGCCTGCAGCAGTACGATCAACTTGCCCGCCCCGTCGGGCACGGTCACCAGCCCGGCCATCTGGCCCCACTCGCCCGCGGGGGCGGAGGTCCCCAGCATCCTGTCGAGCTGCTCGGCGTGCCATTTCCCCTCCGGCGTCTGCCAGCGCACGCGGATGGTGGCGCTGCCCTCGCCCTGAATCCGCCGCCACGCAGAGACGCCGTAGGCCTCACCCGGCCGCACCTCGATCGACTGGATCAAGCAGCCCTCGCCGACCGCGGTCAGCGTCCCCGAACCCGGCGCGTCATGGCCAACCTCGCGGTCCCAGCCCGGCCGGCCCTCGGAGATGCTCGCCTGCCAGAAGCTCCAGCCCGGCGGGGCATCACCCTGCTCCCAGTCGGGCGCGGTGGCCGTGCCTTCGGCGGGCGGAACGGTCTCGCCCGAGAAGTCTGCATCCACGAACAGGTTCTCGAGCGCGTCGCCGCGCTGCGCCATCAGCGACTCGACGTAGCCGGTCGGATCAGCGGCCGCCCGCAGCGCGGCGTCGATGCCCGGCAGCCGCTCCTCCCAGCTCGCGGCGGCCGCCCGGGTGTGGGGCGTGGGCCACCAGCTCGCCTGCTCGCCGTAGACCCACACGTACTCGTCCGCGACCTCGAGCGCGATGGCGACATTGGCCTGCAGCTTCTGGGTCGCGGTCAGGTCGCCGGGGTCGATGTAGTAGCGCGAGTCGGGCGGGTTCGCGTAGGCGTCGAGGTAGACCCCGAAGCTCACCTGCGTCTGCGCGCGGTACTTGCGGCGGTTCTCGGGCGAGACCAGACGCTGGCAGGTGTTGCGGATGCGATTGGCCGCCCCGAGATACTCGAGCTGGCTGCTGAACAGGTAGGCGCGCTCGCAGCCATCCACGAAGGTCACGGTCTCGGGTGCGACGTCCAGCCAGCCGTCGATGAAGGGCGGGTAGAGGCCGTAGCTGTGCCCGACCAGCCCGTCGATGGGGTTGTCGAGGTCGGCGGCGGTGCCGGTCACCGAGAGCATGAAGTAGCAGAACAGCGTGAGGTCGGGAAACTCCTCGGTGATCGCGGTCATGACCTCGCGCCCGCGCTGGCGGGCCCTGGCGTAGTAGTCGGCGAAGGAGTGCTCGGCCACCTGGGGCTGGGCCGCGTAGCTGAACTGTCGCCACGGCTCGCGGTAGGGCTCGGGGTCGAAGAGGATGCCGGTCAGCCCGCCCTGTTTCGCCACGCGCGCGGCGAGCCGCCAGTGGTGCACCACCTGCTCCCAGCCGGCGTCGTCGAACCAGTCCACGTCGCCGGGGTTCGCGTTGACCTGCAGGAACCGGTCCTTGAGTCGCTCGGGCTGCACCGCCTGCAGGTCGGCGATGATGCCGGGGATGGCGCTCTCGTCCCAGACCTCGGGGGAGTGAGCATAGCGGTACTGCGGCTGCCCGCCCGGGCCGCTGAACTGGATGACCAGCCCCTGGAAGGGGGCCTGCTCGCAGATGTCCAGGTTCTGGCGCAGGCGCTCGGGGTTAACGTGGTCCCAGCCGGTCTCGATGAGCTTCCCGGCGTGGGCGACGGGGAGACAGACGCCGATAGCGACGAGGGCGACGAGAGCGCGCTTCATGGCGGATCGCTCCCATGGACGGAGGGATCGTCGGTCGCCAGGGGCATTCCGCGCCGGGGGCGAGCAGTCCTGCCTGGGGCCGAGGGCGCGGCTCATCGCGAGCGAGGACGGCGACGGCCTCCTCATCCCTCGCCTCCGACTCGGGACATGCGGCAGGGCAACGGCAGGCACCCTTCGGGCGCCCCCTCGCGAGGGCGCGAGGGGCACAAGGGCAACGGCCGACGGCTCTGATGAGTACGGGAGGTGTTGCCGTACGAAGGGGCGGCGTGCCCACACCGCCCTGCCGTTGCCGTCCGCCGTCGCCGTATGCCGTTCCCGGTTGCCGGTTGCCCATTCCCGGTTGCCGGCCCGCCGTTCGCCGTTCCCCCTGCCCCCTGCCCCCTGCCCCCTGCCCCATCCCCCTGCCCGGCCGTTACTCCCGCTCGTGCACCAGCCGCTGCTCTTCGGCCAGCTCCTCGATCTCGACCTCGTCGGCCTCCTGGATGGCGTGCAGGGCGTGCACTTCCTTTGGGGTCAGGCCCAGCGCGGTTGCGATGCCGTGCAGGATCGCCTCCGGGCGCGGCGGGCAGCCGGGCACGTAGAAGTCCACCGGCAGCACCTGGTCGGCGCCGCCGAGCACATTGTAAGTGTCGTGCCACATGCCGCCGCCGGTGGCGCACGAGCCGATGGCGAAGACCACCTTGGGGTCGGGCACCGCTTCGTAGACCCGGCGCACCGCGGGCGCGGTCTGGCGAGTCATGGGCCCGGAGACCAGCAGCGCATCGGCGTGGCGCGGCGAGCCCACCACCTTGATGCCGAAGCGCTCGGCGTCGTAGTAGGGCGTGAGGACATCGAGCACCTCGATGTCACAGCCGTTGCAGGCCCCGCAGTTGGTGTGGTACACCCACAGCGAGCGGGGCAGGACCTTCTGGATCAGCCAGTCGCGAATCACGCCGTCACCTCGAGAGCTGCTACCTGGTCGTTGCCCCCGGAACGGAGCGGATGGCCGCGCGCCTGGTGCGCGCGGGCGGGGGAGGCCTGAAGCGAGCTATTCCTTCTCTTCAGTCCGGCCCGGGCACAGCATCGGGCACTTGCGGTCGATGGTGTCCTCGCGCATGCCCGGCTTCATGAGTTTGTCCAGCGCTGTGGGCGGGCGGTAGCAGCGCCCGCAGCGCTCGCAGGGGCCCATGAAGATGTGATATTCGCCGATCATGTCGTCGTGCACGTCATCGGTGGACAGCTCAAAATCACGCGTCATCTCGATGGCGCCCTCGGGGCACACCTCGGCGCAGCGCCCGCAGAAGGTGCAGCGCTCGTAGAGGAACACCAGCACGCGCGTGGACTGGTCCTTGTCGATAACGCGGATCAGCCGCGCCGGGCAGACGTTGGCGCAGCCGCCGCAGCCGATGCACTTGTTGACATCGACCTTGGGCAGACCGCGGAAGCCCTCCTCCGGGTCATGCGGCTCGAAGGGATAGGGCAGCGTCACCCGACCGGCCTTCATGCACAGCAGCGCTTCCTTGAGCTTGCTTGCGATCGTCATTCCGCTCACGCCCGGTATGCGACGTGTTCCCTCATACGATTGCGGCGTAAATCAGCGCCATGGCCGCGACGGCCGCCAGGCTCACGCCGTAACGCAACGCCTGGTCGAGGCGCAGGCGCGGGTTGACCGAGGCCACGATGCCGACCACGACCAGGTTGAGCGCGAACACCCACGCCACGTTGGCGAGCACCGCCAGCAGCGGCCACGGAATGAAGCTCAGCGTCCAGGGCACGAAGAGCTGCACGAACAGCGAGCTGTAGATGAACTGCTTGGCGTAGATGCCCCAGTAGACCATCGCCAGGCGTGGGCCGCTCAGCTCGCTCAGTGGACCGCCGATCAGCTCGGTCTCGGCCTCGGTGATGTCGAACGGGATCTTGGCCACGTACATCTGCAGCGCCAGCAGGTAGGTCAGGGCCGCCGCGATGGTGGCCACCCCCACCGGCGCCTGCAGCATCCCCGTGAAGGTCAGCGACTGGCCCTTGAGCGCCAGCACCAGCAACGACAGGAACAACACGGGCTCGGCCGCGAGCATGAGCATGACCTCGCGGCTGGCGCCCAACGATGAGAACGCCGAGCCGGTGGCGAAGCCCAGGCCCGCGAGCGTGATGTTCGCCAGCGCCAGCAGGCCGATGAAGACCACGATGTCGGCAACCGCCGGCTCGGGCATGATTCCGCCCAGCGGCATGACGCCCGCCGCCACCAGGATCGCCGCCAGGAACAGCGGCGGTCCCCAGGTCGCCACCGGGCTGACGCTGACCCGCAGGTCCTCCTTGGCCAGCAGCTTGAGCAGGTCCAGGTAAGGCTGCGTAACCGGCGGGCCCTGGCGCGACTGGATGATGGCGCGCAGCTTGCGCACCACGCCTTCGAGCAGCGGCGCCACCAGCAGCGCCAGCACCATCCCGGCCACTGCGGTCCCGATTGTCGGCAGATACTGCGACAGCGTCATGTCCCCGTATGCTCGGCGGTCTGGCGCGAGCCGAGCATCTCCTCTCGCGTCATCACGCGCATCTGCCCGCTGCGGCGGTCGATGACCGTCATGCGGTCGGTGCACGAGTAACACGGGTCGATGGAGCCGATGTCGATGGGCACGTCGGCGAGCACATCGCCCTTGATCATGGCGTCGATGGCCTGCAGGTTGGCGTAGGTCGGTGCCCGCACCCGCCAGCGCGCCGGCCGGTTGTTCTCGCCGGTCAGCACCCAGTGGAACGACTCCCCGCGTGGCGCTTCGACGGCCGCGATGCCCTCCAGCCCCGGCGAGATGTCCTCGTCGATCTCCGCGCGCACGGGCCCGTCGGGCATCCGCGCCAGCGCCTGCCGGATGATCGAGATGGCGATCGGGGTCTCCGCCAGCCTCACCAGCGTGCGCGCCAGCGTGTCGCCGCCCTCCTCGACCGGGGCGGACAGCTCCAGCTCATCGTAGGCCGCGTAGGGGTGGTCGATGCGCACATCGATGCGCTTGCCCGAGCCGCGCGCGGTCGGGCCCAGCGCGCAGACGTTGCGCGCCTCCTCGGGCGACAGGTAGCCCACATCGCGCAGCCGCGCCATGAGCGTGCGGTCGCCCGGCACCGCCTCGGCCAGTGCGGTCCACTCGCGCTCGATGTCGGCCAGCACCCGCTCGATATCATCGTGCGCGTCATCGGGAATGTCGCGCCGCACGCCGCCGACGATGTTCATCCCGTAGGTCTTGCGGTTCCCGGTCAGCTTCTCGCACAGCCACATGACCGGCTCGCGCATGCGCCAGGTCTGCATGAACAGCGTGTCGAAGCCGATGATGTGCGCCGCCACGCCCGTCCACAGCAGGTGGCTGTGCAGGCGCTCCAGCTCCAGGAAGACCGTGCGGATGTAGTCGGCGCGCCGCGGCACCTCGATCCCCGCGGCCTCCTCTACCGCCATGCAGTACGCGCACGAGTGCACGAAGCCGCAGATGCCGCAGATGCGCTCGGCCACGAACGGGATCTGGTTGTAGGTCAGATCGCTGCAGCCCAGCTTCTCGATGCCGCGGTGGTTGTAGAAGCCCCGGTAGTCCGAGCCCACCACGGTCTCGCCCTCGACGAACACAGCGAAGCTCTCGGGCTCGTGCTGGGTCGGGAAGTAGGGCCCGACCGGCACCATGACCGCGCCCTCGGGGATGTCCTTCATGGGCATCTCCATGCCCGTGACCGGCGCAGGGCTGTCGGCGGTGGAGAAGTCGCAGCGCAGCGGGTGCAGGTCCTCCGGCCAGTCATCGGGCAGCACCAGCCGCCGCGGGTCCGGGTGGCCGACGGGCTCGACGCCCATGACGTCGCGCATCTCGCGCTCGGCCCAGCCCGCACCCGGCACCGTGGGCGTGATCGCATCGATGCGCGGGTTGCCCTCGGGCACGCGCGTATGGACGGCGACGTAGACGTCGTCGGCGTCGAAGCTGAAGAAGTGCGTGATCAGGTAGGCGCCGTGATCCCGCCGCTGGTCGGTGGCGGCGGTGATCACGTAGCGCGCCTGCATCCGGTTGAACAGCTCGTCGGCGGCATCGACCACCGCGGCCGGATCGACCGTCAGGTAGAGCCGCGTCTCCTTGTGCGTGCGCGTGTCAAGCAGGGCCTCCCCGACGCGCTGCCCGAGCCGTTCGGTGATCGTCTCGACCGTCACAGTCCCGTCCTCCATCCCTCAATCATCCCTCAATGCGGCCACGCCGCCCCGCAGGGCACGGCCGCAGCTCAGCTCCCGTCAGATGCGTCCGTCTCCACGGGCACCGCCGCCGGCGTCCATGGGAACGGGATCTCCCGATAGGCCGCGCGCAGGATGGGCGTGAACGGCCAGTACCAGCCGCTCGCGGGCAGCCGGGTATGCGCGAGCGGCAGCGCCAGGCCGCTCTGCCAGCTCGGCACCTCGCGCGTCGGCACGCCGGCCAGGCGCGCCAGGCCCAGCGCCATCAGGCCCGCGACCGCCACCAGGGCCAGCACCGCCGGCGGCACGAAGCCGCCGACCATGCCGGACGCCCCCAGCGGCACGAGCAGCTCGCCCATGCGCAGGTCGGCCAGCGGCGAGGCCGCCGCGCCCAGGTACCCCCACGCCTGCAACGCCGGGCGCACGATCAGCGCCGGCCACAGGCCGGCCGCGAGTGCCCCGACCGCAAGCACGATCTGCGGCACACGCATGCTGCCGGGCACCTCATGCGCCTCACCCGCTATGCGCCCTGCGGGCGCGCCCAGAAAGGCCGCGCCCACGTACTTGAGCGCGTAGGCCGCCGACAGGATGCTGCCCACCACGATGACGAGCAGATAGACCGCCGCCATCGGGGTCACCGCCGCGCCCAGCAGGAGCGTCTGGAAGAGCAGCCACTTGCCGACGAAGCCCGCACTGAGCGGGATGCCGCCCACCGACAGCGCGCCCGCGATGGCCGCCACGGTGGTCGTGGGCATGCCGTCACCCAGCCCGCCGAGCTGCACCAGATCGCGCGTGCCGGTCGCGTGCAGGACCGAGCCGGCGGTCAGGAAGAGCAGGCCCTTGTGCATTGCGTCGGCGATCACGAAGACGATGCCGGCCACGAAGGCGAGCGCCGCCAGCGTCTGGTTCACCGGCGCGAACGCCATCGACAGCCCCAGGCACATCAGGATGTAACCCGACTGCGCCACCGAGCTGTAGGCCAGCAGCCGCTTGGTGTCGTTGTTGGCCGCCGCGGCCGAGCCGCCCAGCAGCACGCTCACCCCGCCCAGCGCCGCCAGCACCAACCCCCAGGCCATCATCGCACCGGCCGGGACGTCCGTGGTCCGAATCATCATGTGCGCGATGTCGTACGCGGCGAGCTTGATCATCACGCCCGACAGCAGGGCGCTGACCGGCGAGGGCGCCGCCGGATGGGCGTCCGGCAGCCAGTCGCCCATCGGGTAGATGCCCAGTTTGGTCAGGAAGCCGAACGCGAACAGCCCGAAGACCAGGTGCGCAATCGGTGAACCATCGCCGAGCAGCCCCGCGAGAGCGCCGTCGTGCGCCTGGTAGCTGCCCGTGGCGCTGTGATAGAGCATGATCGCGGCGAAGATGGCGGCGTTGCCGACGAGGGTGAAGGCTGCGAACTTGAGGCCCGCACGCAGCACGCCCGGCTTGTGATACTCGTGCACGATCAGCGCCAGGCCCGCAAGCGACATGACGTTCCACGCGATGAAGAACGCGATCAGGTTCGACAGACAGACGACCGCGACCATCGACGCGAGGAAGAGCATCAGCACCGGGTAGTAGCGCAAGGCCGCGTAGCGCGGCGTGCCCGGCGCCTGTGAGGCGTGCTCGATGTAGCGCACCGAGTAGATGGTCGCGGCCAGTCCCAGGCCCAGCACCAGCCAGATGAAGATCATGTTCAGCCGGCTGAAGTGCAGGGCGATCGGCCAGCCGTTCCCGTGGCCGAACTCGATGCCGACCGCGCCGGTCTCCCAGGCCATGCTGCCGATCCATGCGCTGGCGGCCAGCGCCCCGGCCAGCGCCAGGCTGCACACCCACCCGGCCGCGCGCTGCCAGCGGCTGAGCGCCACTCCGGCCACGATCCCCCCCGCCAGCGCGACGGAGGTCAGCTTGATGGCTGATTCGAGCATCGGAGCCAACGGCATGACATCTCACCTGTCCGGTACGCCCTCGCGGTTAGTCCTCACCGAACTCCTTGTACTGCGCCAGCGTGAACACCGGCCCCTCGATGCACACGTAGTGCCCCTTGATCGCGCAGTGCCCGCACTTGCCCACCCCACAGGCCATGCGCCGCTCCAGCGACACCAGGATGTCCTCGTCGGCCACGCCCAGCGTCGCGCACTCCTGTGTCACGAACGGATACATCACCGGCGGGCCGACGATAGTCACCGACAGGCGACTCGGGTCGGCCTCGAAGTCCTGGAAGAGCGTGGTGATCAGGCCCACATGCCCGTCCCAGTCCGGATGTGGGCGGTCGATGGTCAGCCGCAGGTCGAGGTCATCGCGCTCCTGCCACTGCGCCATCAGGTCCTTGTAGAGCATCTGCTCGGGATTCGCCATCCCGTAAAAGACGGTCAGCCTGCCGAACGAGTCGCGCTCGTTCAGGATCGCCTCAATCAGCCCACGCTGAGGCGCCATGCCGATGCCGCCGGCGACGACCAGCACGTCCCGGCCACGGAGGGCGTCCATGGGGAAGCCGTTGCCGAACGGTCCGCGGATGCCCGCGTGCGCCCCCGGCTCCATGGCGTGCAGCGCCTCGGTCACGCGTCCGCCGGGATAGCGCCGCACCGTGAGCCGCACCCGCGGCGCCTCGCCGGGCATACTGCACAGCGTGAACGGCGCCTCGCCCGCCCCGAAGACCGTCAGCAGCATGAACTGCCCGGCGTTGTAGGGCATCGGCTCGCCGTCGAGCAGGTCGAACACGAAGGTCTTCTCCAGCGCATTCTCCTCGATCGCCTCGACCAGCTCGATCGAGCGCGGCAAATAGAGGCCGTGCTCGTGCTCCGCCGCCATCAGGTCTCACCCGCCCCTTCGTGCACGGGCGCGTGCGCCGTGCAGTCGCGGCACTGCCGGCCGCGCTCACGGATCACCTGGGCGATGCTGGGCAGGTCGATCTGCGCCGAGCACACCTGCACGCAGCGACCGCAGCCCACGCAGCCGGGCCGCCCGTACTTGCTGAAGGTGTCGTAGCACAGCTTGTGATGCGCGTAGTGGAACATACGCTCGGACGCCGTCTCGCGCGGGTTGAAGCCGCTGGCTTCGAGCGAGTAGCCCGGGAAGTGGCACGAGTCCCAGCAGCGGATGCGCGCGCCCATGCCGTCCTCAGCATACTCGTAGGTGTCGAAGCAACTGCACACCGGGCACACCAGCGAGCAGCTCCCGCAGCCGAAACACTTCGCGCCCAGCTCCTGCCACAGCTCCTCGGGCGTGTCGTCGCCACTGATCCAGCGCATGGCCTGCGCGATATTGCCCTGGCAGCCGAACTTGTGCCAGGAGGCCTCGACCAGCCGGTCGCGCTCGGCCAGCAATTCCGGCGCGCCCGCCTCGGTCAGCAGGTCGCCGGCCGGCTCGACCAGAGCCATCCCGCGCTCGCTGCCCACCTCCACGAGGTAGTCATCGCCCACCGGCGTGAGCTGCAGGTCGAAGCCGTTGCGCGCCACCGGCCCGGCGTGCGAGCAGGTGCACCAGCAGGTCTCGTTCTGCGGCCCGGTGCAGCCCATCGCGACGATGGTCTTGGTCGCGCGCCGGCGCGCATAGACATCGTCCTTGAACTCGCCGCCCATGAAGAAGCGGTCGAGATACTCGATCGCCGCAACGTCACAGGGCCGCACCCCGAACAGGATGTCCGACTCGGGCGGCACCACCGCGCGCACCTCCGGCGGCGCGCCATCCGCCATCGCGTAAGTGAACACCGCCTCGCGCTGGGGTAGCAGGTAGCACGTCGGGGAGATCAGCGAGTTCTCGTAGTCAAGCTCCACCGCGTCCGCCGACGCCACGCGCGCGAAGACCAGGTCCCCGTGCAGGGCCAGCGTCGGGGCGATGAAGTGGTCGGTCGCGTTCATCAGAACCTCGATGAAGGCCCGGATATCGCTTCCGGACAGCACTCGAAGCGGCCAGGACGTCTGCTCTTTGTGATGCACGGCACAATCACCGCTGGACCGACTTTGTGAAATTGGGCACGACCGGCCTCTGAGTTTTGCCGGCCGCGTGGGCCGGCGAGTCGGCAATCAGGCCATCTCCAGGTGCTCAGTCACCTGTGAGGCGGAAAAAGTCGTTGTTAAGGGCACGAATCTCAGCGCACGTCAGACGGCTCGATGGCTCCCACCATCGGCGCGGTGGGCGGCCTCCCGCCCTCCTCGCTGCCCGACAGCCCCCGGATCACGCCCGGGTACTCGGTCGGCAGTACTGCCACACCCGAAGGAATGCCCGCATCGCTGCGTATTCGAACCACCGCGGCGCCGGTTCTCGTCGTGATCTGCACGCGCGCGCCGTCGCGCAGCTTCATCGCCTGCGCGTCATCCCGCGAGAGCAGCAGGTAGGGCTCGCGGTACATCGTCGCCTCGCGGCGCAGGATGTGCGCGCCCTGGCAGCGCGGGTCGGTGATCCACCCGCCACGCCCGGAGCGCGCGATCAGCACGAACGGGTGTGCGTCATCAGGCTCGACCGCGGGCGCCGGAGATTGAGTCAGAATGCGCGGATCGACCACGCGGGCGACGGCCGCGGTGTCCAGTCCCACCGCGGGCAGCTCTGCCGCCCGCAACCTGCCAAGCGCCACGTGCCGGTAGCCCGGCACGCGCTCCCGGATGGCCGCCCAGGTCGTGTTGCGGTCACCCCACCGCCGACTCTCCCCCACGGCGGCCGCCAGCGCGTCCAGCACCACCTCAGCGCGTCGCGCTTCGCCCACCGGTTCCAGCGTCGCCTCACTCCACCACACGCGCCCGTCCGGCCGCCGGATGGTGCCCTCGCGCTCGGCGCTGAGCGTCACCGGCAGCGCCAGGTCGGCCAACTCGGTGTTGGGCGAGGCGAACGATGACAGCGTCACGACGAACTTGAGCCGCCGGCGTAAGGTCGCCAGTCCGGTCGGCCCGTAGACCCGGCCCAGGTCGTCGCCGATGACGATCAGGGCCTGCAATCCCGAAGCCGCCGCAAGCATCTGCGTAGCGCTCATCCCGCCCGGCCCGTGGCCGTCGGCGGCCAGCATGTCGAGCGTGCCGAAGGTGTTCGCGCCCGACGGCAGCAGGTAGGCGCCCACCCAGCGCGCCTCACCGCGCAGCCCCTGCACCAGCCGCCCGACCGCCAGCGCCTCCTCAACGCCGCCGATAGCCGCCGCCGACACCAACACCGCTACCCGCCGGCTCTCACCCATCACGGCGCGCAGCGCCCCCACATCCTCGGGGCTGAGTGGCCCGTCACAGCCCTCGCCGGCCAGCGCCGCCGCCACCTGGCGCAACGCGTCGGCGCGCATCCCGGGGCGATGACGTGCGTAGACCTCGCTCCACACGGCCAGGCCCTGGTCCACTTCGTCGATGAGCACCATCCGCGCGGCGCCCTGCTGCACGCGCCGCGCCATGGCGCCCGCCGCCCGCGGGTTGACGTGCTGGAAGTTGGAGTTCACGCAGATGAACAGATCGACGCCGTCAAGCTCTTCGGGCGTCGGGGCCCGGTAGGGTGCGCCCAGCGTCTGCTCGAGGCCGTGGATGGCCGGGGCGTCGATCTCCAGCCCCAGGCAGGCCACGTTGGGCGTGCCCAGCATGGCCGCGAACTCGCGCGCCGCGAACGCCTCCTCGTTGCTCAGGCTGTCGCCCAGCACGATGCCGATCGCCGCCGGGTCCATCGCCCGCAGGCGCCGCAGCGGCTCGGCCGCCTGCGCGAGCGCCTCGTCCCAGGTGACGCGCTGCTGGCCGCCCTCCTGCCACGCCAGCGGGTGGCGCAGGCGCCGGCGGCTGCGCAGGATCTCGCCGATCTGCCAGCCGCGCACGCACAGGCCCGACGCGCCCCATCCCGGCGCCGAACTCGGCAGCACCGTGATCGACAGCGGCTGATCGGGCCGGATGCGCTGTGCGAGCAGGTTCAGGCCGCAGGCGCAGCCGCACAGGGGGCAGGTGATGAAGCCGAGGCTGTCGGTGCTCACCAGCTCGCGCCGGTGTCTGCGCGCGACGGCGGCATCCGACGTCCCTGTGTTCGTCCCGCGTACCCGACGACTGCCTGCCACGAACGGTGAGTGCGGGCGCCTGCGTGCCGCCGACGGCCGGCCCTGCAGTGACCCGCATGTGCCAGACAAATCCGCCGGCACACCGGCGCTTCGTCGCTGCCTCGACCCGCGCCGTGCCGGTTCCATGGATGACTTCGTCACCTTCACCTCGCACACCCGCGCTGCCTGCGACTTCGTTAAGTATTTCTCAAATGGTCGCCCAAGTCAAGGGGAATCTGGGGAAATCCTGCGCCAGATCTCCTCCTACTCTGCGCACAAGTGCACGAACCGACGGCGCACTCCATCCCCCGCCCGGCCTCAACGCACGAAGAGCGCCCGTAGCGCCCCATTGAGGTCCTTCACACGCATTTCTCATGACTGTGCACGCGTTCATAATCACGGCCTGCCCGGCCTCGCCACGAAGCTTGTTGCTGCTCCATGCAGGGGATTCCCGCCCGACTCCGAATCTCGCAGCAGGCGTGAGAGGCGATGGTCATGGCCACACAGACGGTCACCCTCGAACTCACCGGGATGCGCTGCGCGGGCTGCGCGGGCAACATCGAGCGTGCGCTTGCCGGCCTCGAGGGCGTGGCGCGCGCGGCCGTCAGTCTGGCGGCCGAGACGGTTGCGGTCGAGTACGACCCGGACGCCCTCTCACCCGACGACCTGGTCGCGGCGGTGCAGGCCGCCGGTTACGGCGCACGGCTGCCGCAGGCCGAGTCGACGGTGCGCCTGCTCATCTCCGGCATGCACTGCGCGGCCTGCGTGCGCACGATCGAAACCGGGCTCGAGGCCCTGGAGGGCGTCCGCGCAGCCACGGTCAACCTCGCCCAGGAGAGCGCCGAGGTCACCTACGCGCCCGACGAGGTCGCCCTCGACCGCATCATCGCGCGCGTGAGTGAACTCGGCTACGCGGCCCGCGAGGCCACCGTGGTCGATGACGCCCAGGCCGAGCGCGACGCCGGGGCTCGTCGCCAGGCCGCGCTGGTCATCTTCGGCGCGGCGCTGTCACTGCCCATCGTGGTCGTCAGCATGTGGCTGCACTTCCCCGGCGACGGCTGGCTGCTGCTGGCGCTGGCGACGCCGGTGCAGGCCGTCCTCGGCTGGCAGTACTACGTCGGCTCCGCCAGAGCCCTGCGCGCGGGCAGCGCCACCATGGACGTGCTCATCGCGATGGGCTCGACCGCCGCGTATCTGCTCAGCGTCTGCAACCTCGCGCGGGGTTCGGGGCACCTGTACTTCGACGGCGCCGCGATGATCCTCACACTCATCACCCTGGGCCGCTGGCTGGAGGCGCGGGCTCGCGGCCGCACCTCCGACGCTATCCGCGCGCTCATGCAGCTCGCGCCCGACCAGGCCACGGTCATCCGCGACGGCGAGGAGCAGACGGTTCCCGCCTCGAGCCTGACCGTCGGCGACCTCATCCTGGTCCGCCCGGGCGAGCGCATCCCGGTCGATGGCATGATCGCGACCGGCCACTCGACGATTGACGAGTCGATGATCACCGGCGAGAGCGTGCCGATCGAGAAGTCCGAGGGCGACGAGGTCATCGGCGGCACTGTGAATCTGGCGGGCAGCTTCCGCTTCGAGGCCACGCGCGTGGGCGCCGACACCGCGCTGCAGCAGATCGTGCGCCTCGTCCGCGAGGCGCAGGGCACCAGGCCGCCGATCCAGCGCATTGCCGACACCGTCGCGGCCTACTTCGTCCCGGCGGTCATCCTCATCGCGCTGGGCACGGTCATTGGCTGGCTGCTCACCGGCCACGGCGCCGAGGAGGCGCTGATCGCCGCGGTCTCCGTGCTGGTGATCGCCTGCCCGTGCGCCCTGGGCCTCGCCACGCCTACCGCGGTCACCGTCGGCACCGGCATGGGCGCCGAGCACGGCATCCTCATCCGCGAGGCGGCGGCGCTCGAGGTCGCCGGGCGGCTCACCGCGGTGGTCTTCGACAAGACCGGCACCCTCACCGAGGGCCGGCCCGCGCTCACCGACATCGCTCCCGCCGAGGGTTACCTCGCCGACGAGGTGCTGCGCCTCGCGGCCGCCGCCGAAGTGCCTTCCGAGCACCCGCTCGCGCGCGCCATTGTCGAGCACGCCCAGCAGTCCGGGCTCGACCTGCCCGAGGCGGCCGACTTCGAGGTGATCGTCGGTCGGGGCGTGACCGCGCGCATCGATGCCCGCGAGGTACTGGTGGGCTCCGCGCGGCTGCTGCGCGAGCACGATGTCGACACCTCCGACGTGGAGGATGCCCTGCGTGAACTCGCAAACCGCGGCCGGACGGCGCTGGCGATCGCCATCGACGGTCGCGCGGCAGGGGTGCTGGCCCTCGCGGACACCGTGAAGCCGGCCTCGCGTGAAGCGGTCACGCGGCTGCGCGCGCACGGCCTGCGCGTCTACCTGCTGACCGGCGACAACGACCGCACTGCGCGGTCGGTGGCCGACGAACTCGGCATCGACGAGGTTCTCGCCCAGGTGCTCCCCGACGAGAAGGCCGACCGCATCCGCGCGCTGCAGGAGGCGGGCGAGTGCGTCGCGATGGTCGGCGATGGCATCAACGATGCGCCGGCGCTGGCGCAGGCCGACGTGGGCATCGCCATCGGCACCGGCACCGACGTGGCCATCGAGGCGGGCGCGGTGACGCTGGTGAGCGGCGATCCGCTGGGCGTGCCGCGCGCCATCACGTTGAGCCGCCGCACCCTGGCGCACATCCGGCAGAACCTCTTCCTGTCCTTCGTCTACAACGTGGCGGCGATCCCGCTGGCCGCCGCGGGCGTGCTCAGTCCGATGATCGCGGCCGCCGCCATGGCCGCGAGCAGCGTATCGGTGGTCGGCAACTCGCTGCGCCTCCGGCGTGCCCGGCGCGCCATCTTCGGGTGAGGCGCGAGGCATCCGATGCCGTTGCTGTTGGCCGTTGCCGTTGTGCCCCCGGCGCCCTCGCCGGGAGGCGCCTCGGGGGGGGCTGTCGTTGCGGTCCCCGCTGGAGAGGCCGCCTCCCGCGTCGGCCTGTGCCGGGCCTCTCCGCCGAACGGCCCACGGGTCCCACCCTCGGGCGGGATAGCACGGAGGGCAGGCGGCAGGGACAGGGCCCGCCGGAAGGGTTCCCTGCCGCGCGCGCGAACCTTCCCCGCGCCCTCAACCATCCGTGTCCAGGAGATCGCTCATGCACGAGGCCGACCGACTCCGCGACATGCTGCTGCGCATGTACCGCATCCGCCTCTTCGAGGAGCGGCTCAGCCAGCTCTACGATTACCGCGGCTTCTACGGCGGCGAACTCACCGACGACCCCGCCGCCGGTGGTGATGACCTGCTCACCTGCATGCTCTACGACTTCGCCTCCGAGGGGATGATCGGTGGCGCGGTCCACCTGTACATCGGCGAGGAGGCGGTGGCGGTCGGCGTCTGCTCGGAGCTGCGCGACACCGACTTCATCACCAGCTACCATCGCGGCCACGGCCACGCCATCGCCAAGGGCCTCGACCTGCGCGGCATGCTCGCCGAGCTGATGGGCCGCGAGACCGGGCACTCGCGCGGCTGCGGCGGCTCCATGCACATCTACCGCCGCCAGCAGGGCATGCTCGGCGGCAACGGCATCATCGGCGGCCAGATCCCGCTGGCGCTGGGCGCGGCCTTCGCGGCGAAGTACCGCGGCGAGGACGGCGTGGCCGTCGCGTTCTTCGGCGACGGCGCCGCCAACCAGGGGACTTTCGGCGAGTGCCTGAACCTGGCGTCGCTGTGGCAGCTCCCGGTGTTGTTCGTCTGCGAGAACAACCTCTGGGCCGCCTCGACCGCGGCCGAAGTTGCGCACTGCTGCCCCGACCTGGCGCCCCGCGCCGAGCCCTACGGCATCCCGGCGCACATCGTGGACGGCCAGGACGTGCTGGCGGTCAACGCGGTGGCGCGCGCGGCGGTCGAGCGGGCGCGCTCCGGCGGCGGGCCGACCATGATCGAGGCGAAGACCTTCCGCTACGTGGGCCACGCCGGCGCCGGCCAGGGCGCCCATCGCGACCCCGAGGCGGTCGAGAAGTGGAAGCAGCGCGATCCGCTGGCGCTCTTCGAGCAGCACCTCGCCGCCGAGGGCGTCATGACCACGGACGAAATGCAGGCGATGCGCGATGGCGTCACCGCCGAGATCGACCGGGCGATCGCGCAAGCCTGCGCGGACCCATTCCCGACGCGATGGCGTCACCGCCGAGATCGACCGGGCGATCGCGCAAGCCTGCGCGGACCCATTCCCGACGCCCGACAGCCTCGAGACCATCGACGGCCCGCCCATCCGCCCGCCCGCGCCGGCGGTGCGCGACACCAAGGTGGCCATCGAGGAGGCACTCACCGACCCGCGGAACCTGGCGCGGCTGACCGCCATAGTGAACTGGGCGGCGGACGTGCCGGCCTTGGGCGCCCTAAGCCGCGCCGACATGATCCGAGAGGCGCTGATCGGGCTGACGCGTGCGGCCGAGAGCTTCGATCCTCAGAGCCACGGCGACTTCCTCGACTACGCGGGGGAGCGCATGCGCCACGCGCTCTCCACGGCCGCCGACAGCCATCCCGATACGTTCTTCAGCATGCGCCGCGCCCGGTGGGTCAGCCCGAAGCTCAGCGCCGCCGAGCCCACTCGCGAGATGGCGTGGGGGCAGGTGGTGGCCGAGGCGCTGCGCGAGGAGATGGAGCGCGATGAGCGCGTCTTCCTCATCGGCGAGGACCTCGGTCCGGTGC
>JALGVA010000107.1 GCA_029820295.1 Candidatus Zipacnadia bacterium | reverse complement strand
TGGTCCAGCGCTCGGGGACGAAGCGCACGAGCCCCTCATCCACGGCGCGCAGGCCCTCCTCGGCGAGTTGGTCCATGATCACGAACCACTGCTCGCTGACCAGGGGCTCGACGACGGTCCCGCAGCGCGTGCAGTGCCCCACGGCGTGCCGGTGCTCCTCGATGCCCTCGAGCAGCCCCAGCTCCTCCAGCGCCGACACGATGCGGGCGCGCGCCTCGAAGCGCGACAGGCCGGCGTACTCGCCCGCCTCGTCGGTCATCATGCCGTCCTCGTTGATGACCACCACGTGCGCCAGGTTGTGGCGCACCGCGATCTCCAGATCGTTCGGGTCATGCGAGGGCGTGACCTTGACCGCGCCGGTGCCGAACTCGGGGTCCACCGCCTCGTCGGCCACCACCGGAATCTCGCGGTCCATCAACGGCAGCATCACGGTCCTGCCGATCAGGTCGCCGTAGCGCTCGTCCTCGGGATGCACGGCCACCGCGGTGTCGCCGAGCATGGTCTCCGGGCGCGTGGTCGCCACCACCACCCCCGGCCCGCCGCCAGGCTCGGGGTAGCGGATGTACCACAGGTGGCCCTGCTCATCGGCGTGCTCCACCTCAAGGTCCGAAAGGCCGGTGGCGCAGCGCGGGCACCAGTTGATCATGCGCGCGCCGCGATAGATCAGCCCCTGCTCATAGAGCGTTACGAAGGCCTCACGCACGGCCCGCGACAGGCCCTCATCGAGCGTGAAGCGCTCGCGCGACCAGTCGGGGCTGCAGCCCAGTCGCTGGAGCTGCCCGATGATCACGTCGTGGTGCTCGTTGGCGACCTGCCAGGTACGCTCGACGAAGGCCTCGCGCCCGATCTCATGGCGTGAGATGCCCTCATCGGCGAGCATTTTCTCGACCACGTTCTGGGTAGCGATGCCGGCGTGGTCGGTGCCGGGCAGCCACAGCGCCGCCCGGCCCTGCATCCGCCGCCAGCGGGTGAGCAGGTCCTGGATGGTGTTGTCGAGCGCGTGGCCCATGTGCAGCGAGCCGGTGACGTTGGGCGGGGGGATGACGATGCAGAACGGCTCGCGCTCGGGGTCGATACGCGCGCCCATGATGTCCTCGTCGAGCCAGTACTGATACCAGCGGTCCTCGACGAGCTTCGGATCGTAGCCGGTGGGCATGGTGTCGGACATCAGCCTGCTCCTCTTCCTCGGTACTCATTAACGCAAAACGCCCCCCGCCCCGGCGAACGGTCCGTTCGCTTCGGGACGAGAGGCTGGGATCTCCCGCGGTACCACCCGACCTCCGGCGCCTGCGGCGACAGGCGGCCGGCACTCAGTGCGCGCACTCGGCGCGCGACGGGGTAACGGCCGTCAGTCGGCGGCTGCTACTGCGCGTTCGCAGCCGCGGCTCAGGGGCGACGTTCGCAGACCGTGCTTCGCTCCGCTCAGCCCGGTCTATTGGGAGTTCCTGCGCAACTCCACGGGACGCGACCGCCGGCTCTCAGCCCGTCGCCGGCTCTCTGTCGATCGCGCCACCCGCCTACTCCTCCCCGTCATCGCCTGTCAGGGGCGTCCGGTTGTTGCGCGAGTATATCCGACGCGCGCGGCTCGCGTCAAGCGTGCGCGTCCTCTACGGTTCGCAGGACAGCCGTTCCAGCCTTTCCGCCCTGCTACCGCCCCGCCAGCAGCAGCTTCGTCTGCGTCTCGCCGCCGTTGAGCACGTAGAGCAGCGGCATCGGCCGGTCCACGCCCTCGATGAAGCCCGGCCGCGCCTCCCACGGCGTTGCCGACAGCACGTTCGCCAGGTCCAGCCAGTACTCCAGTCGCGCGGGGGGCAGGCCCCAGGTCATGTGGAAGTGGTTCGCGGGCGCGAACTGCTTGTACTCGGCCATGGTGGCGTACTTCGGCGTCACGAAGGTGTGCGGCCAGGTCGGGGTCGAGGCGTTGCACACCGCCTCCGAGAGCGCCGCGGGCAGGTCCACGGTCACCGCTTCGTCCCAGATCATCGAGAAGGTGTTGCTCAGCGCGCTGTAGGCCATACGCCCGGCGATGCCTTCGATGCCGCCGGGCGTGACGAAGGTCACGGAGTTGCCGCCGCCCGGGAAGTAGAACTCGTCGGCCAGCGGCATGCTCACGCCGCCCATGATCTCCTCGACGCTCGCGCCCGGCGCCGCCGCCCAGTCGAAGGAGGCGCTGCCCGAGTTGTCGCCATCGACGAAGCCGCGCTGCGCCCACAGCTCGTCGCCGGCGATCTCCACGCCCAGCTCCCCGGCCAGCCGGCCGATCTCCCACGGCTCCCACACCTTGCGGAAGTCCATGAACAGCGGCGGCGCGCCGCCGGTCAGATACGTGAACGCGAGCATGGTCAGCAGGCCCTGCACGTCCGCCTCGGTCGCGTACGGCAGCGGGGCCTTGGCGCCGTTGTGGTCGAAGGTCGAGTTGAACAGCGACTCCATCGCGTCGGCCACCGGCAGCGGGGTGCCGCGGTGGTCCGAGCCCCACTCGAGCTGGCTCATGAAGCCGCCGCCCACGGCGTTGAGGTCCGCCATCATGTCGCGGATGATCAGGTACATGGCCAGCGACTGGTTGAAGCGTGCGCTGTCGGCCTCATCGCGCAGCTCCAGCCGATCGCCGATGCTCGCATCGACCCAGGCGCGCAGCTCGGTCAGCTCGGCCTGGTCATAGGCGCCCTTGCTCAGCATGTCTGCCAGCAGCTTCATGTCCAGCCGCGTGATCTCCAGGCCCAGGATCTTGCGTGTGGGGATCACGTGCGCCAGCGCGGTCTCCATGCCCATCGAGTCATGGCCGAAGATGACCACGCGCCGGCCCTTGAGCGCCTGCCGGGCGACCGCCGCGTAGGCCCAGTCCACCAGGTCGTCGGCGGTGCTGTCGGTCATCTGCGGCTCCATGCCGGTGTCGGGCCACGAGCCGACGTTGATGTGCACCAGCCGCCCGTACTGCGAGATGGCGCCCGAGGCGGCGTGCACGAAGACCACGCCGGGCTTGGGCCCCGAGTTCCCACAGGTCAGATTCAGCGGCGTGTCGTCGGGGAACTGCTGCACCAGCGAGATCAGCGAGAGCTGTGGGAAGGCCCAGGTGTCGGGCACGCAGACGATGATGTTGACCCCGGCGGCCTTGAACTGGCGGGCGACGATGTCCGCCTGTGGCTCGCCGTCGATGAGGACGTCCGAGTAGACCACCGGCACCGCCTTGCCGTCGGGCATCTGCACGCGCTCGGCGAGCACGGCGGCGGTCATGCGAATGATGTTCTGCGCGCGTGTGCGGCTGTCGTCATCGATACGCGGGTCGCACGTGGCACACACGCCGATGACCGGGACGGAGCTGTCGGTCAGGGCATCGGTTCCCAGCCTGGTCGCTTGAGGCATGACGATCTCTCCCTTCGGCAACGGTGGCGCAGGCCACCGACATGACGATCTAGCGCGACAGCTTCCCAGCGATCTCCTGCAGCGTCACCGCCAGCAGGTAGTTCGACATGGCGAGGCCGATCTGGGCGTGCGCCTCGACCAGCCGGAGCTGCTCCTCGGGCGTGCCGGGCTGGAAGTCGCCCACGCGCGCCGACGCCCGGGCGATGTGCTCGCTCGCGGCGTTCCAGTTCACGGTATCCACGGCGCCGCCTCCTTTGAACGGGGTGGTGCGGTGCACGCGATTTGTTCGCGCCGCCGGGGCGGATACCTGCTACCGCGGGGCCCAGTCGGGCCAATCGAGTACCCTGCGGTAGAGCCCCAGCGCCTGCAGCTTGGCGGCGATCTCGGGGCGTGCCGCCTTGCCCGGCCAGGCCGACTGCAGGTCGCCGAACTCGTTGCGGTCCAGGCCCAGCAGGAACTCGAGCATCATCTCCTGCAACGCGCGCGCGCGGCGCTCGTGGCTCTCGATCAGGTTGCTGCGGTTCCACGGGTCCTCGTCCACGCGATAGTACTCATCACGCCCATCCGAGCGCCAGACGTACTTCTCGGTGGTGGAGCGCCAGGCTTTCAGGCTGTAGTTGTAGCGCCGCACGTCGAAGTTCGGGTAGCGCCGCAGGATGCGCTCCATCACCTGCACGGGCTTGTACGCCTCGGCGAGCGCGAACCTACGCAGGCCTTCGCCGCGCGCCGCCGCGATCAAGCTGTGGCTCTGGTCGCGCGCGGGCATGGGCACGGTGGCGCCGGCGATCTCGCAGCAGGTGGCGAAGATGTCATGCGTCTGCGTGATGCCGCTGATGCGCGTGCCCGGCTCGAACAGCCGGGGATAGCGAACGATCAGCGGCACGTGGATGAGCGAGTCGCAGATCTCGGCCAGGTGCCCCCACCACGGCGGGCGATCGCCCATCACGTCCCCGTGGTCGGAGGTCAGGATGACCACCGTGTCCTCGAACAGCTCGCGGTCGCGCAGGTGCTGGAGCACCGCCGCGAACTTGTCGTCGCAGGTGCGCACACAGGCGTCATTGAGCGCGAACAGGATCTGCCACTGGCGCTCGTCGAACTTCAGGTCCTCAGCGTGCATGGCGATGACGTCCTGCTCGTCGAGGACCACCCGCAGCTCCTCGTCGGTCACGTCCTCGGGCAGGAACTCGCGCATGTGGTGCTCGGGCGGATGGTAGGTCGCGTGCGGGTCGCCAAAGATGGTGAAGAGGAAGAACGGCCGGCCGTCGTCACGCGTATCCAGCCAGTTGCCGACCGCCTCAATGCGCGCCTGGTCGTTGCCTATCTCCTCGCGCGCGAGGGGCGGCTCGCCAGCGGTGGTGACGCCGTCCTCGTAGACCTCGAAGCCACCGTCGAGGCCCACGACGCTCGAGCCCCAGGTGTTGGGCATCAGGCCACACGTCTGATAGCCCGCCGCAGAGAGCACCTCGGCGAGCATGGGCAGGCCGCGCGCAACGTACTCGTAGTCCGCGTCGCCCCGATGCGTCGCCACGTGCACGCCGGTGAACATCGAGGCGTAGCCCGGCAGGCTCCAGATGCCGGGCGAGATGTTCTGCTCGCACAGCACGCCCTGGGCGGCGATGGCGTCCCAGGTCGGCGAGGTCTCGGCGGGGTGACCGTAACAGTGCAGGTTCGCGGCGCGCTGGGTGTCGGCCACGAGCAGCAGGATGTTCGGTCGCGTCTTCGCCATGGGCAGCCCTCCCTGCGGGGCGGATGCGTGGCGGGGGTAGTTTGCGCGTGCGGGAGGAGATACCTCCCGACGCGGCGCGGACGAGGGCCGGCAGAACCCATCGCAGGCGGCCGCCCTCTCCCCGTGAGGGTGGCCGCCCGCGACTCCTGGCGCCCTGATGCCGAGACGTCAGCCGGATTACTTGCGCCGCCTGCGGATCACGCCCACGAGGCCGGTCACGCCCAGCAGCACCCACGTGGCGGGCTCGGGGACTTCCGGCAGCGCGGTGCTCGTCGTGTCGGGGGTCAGCACGTGATTCATGACTGAGCCGCTGCCGGCGGGGTAGTCGCCGAATGGCGGATCCCAGTCCGGATGCGTGAAGCCGGCGTTCCAGGCTTGCGCGACCACATCCGGGGTCCCGGGGATCTTGGACTTCCCGTCCTTGGCGTAGAAGTCGCCCCACACCGGATCGCGCCAGCAATCGAAGGAGAACGCCAGCGTCGTGTAGTCGCCGCCCAGGTCGAACTTGATGCCGTAGATGTTGTCCGGCATGTTCGGGTTGCTGTTGCCCCCCTCCGTCTCGAAGAGGCCGACGCTCCACCAGGAGGTGGCGTCATCGACGACAGTGCCGGTGACGTTGTAGATGTCGTCACTCGTGAGGTTCGTGCTCGTCTGGAGGATGAGATGGCTGACATCCTTGTGCACGACGTCAAGCTGATAGGCGTACCGCCACATCCCGTTCGGCAGCCACGTAATGTCCCACGAGAGCACGGTCCCGGAATCGGCCCAGTCGCCCAGGGCGTTCAGGCTACCGTCCGCATCTTCCGGCTCCGGGTACGCCCACGACAGCTTTCCAGACCAAGTGGGATCGGCGGAGGCGCTGCCGAGCGTCAGTGCAAGCAGGCACACGACCGCGAGGACCGGCAAGCCCATGCGCATGATGACAACCTCGTTTCACAACATAGCCAGGATGCAGTTGTCTGGAGTATACACCGGGAGCGCCACGAATTCCTACACCAAACATCGCCTTTTCTCTCACAATTACCTCACTGCGCACCGCCACTTCACCCGAGTGCAACCCGGCACAGCACGTAGATCGCCACCTCCGGCGCCGTGAACCGGCACGCGCCGTCGCGCACATGGCACGATCTGGCGCCCGCCGTGCCGTTCGCGAGCGCGGCGGTCCATCGGGGCATGGCGCTCTCCCCCATCAGCGCGTCGGGATGAGCCTCGGGGCGATCGTAGCACGGGTCACGGGCACCGGCAAACCCGTCACGGACAGGTCAGACGAGCGCGCCGCACTCCGCTCGCGGCCGTGCGCCGCTGCCGTGGAGGGCCGCTCCGAGCGTGCATCGCGCGCGAGGAGTGCGCTGCATGGACCCCGCTCCCGCCCACGGGCGGGACGGGACACGCGCTGCGCAGTCGCCTGACCGGCCCGCCGTTCCCCCACTCGTCACGCGGGCCGCGAGCCCCTCACGGCTCACGGCCCCGTATCGCGCACCAGCGCATCGCGCTCCATCGCGCCGAGGACGTAGGCGAGCAGCTCCCGCGCGTCGACGTAGTCCGGCTGCGCGCGCAGGGCGGCGGCCAGCGGCTCGAGCGCCTCCTCCCGGCGGCCAGCGTGCACCAGCTCCACCGCCAGCGTGTACTGCGCCAGCGCATCATCGGGCCGAGCCGCGACCGCCGCCCGCAGGTGCTCGATGGCCTCGGCGGTCGCGCCGGAGGCCGACAGCATCAGGCCAAGCTGCCGCCGCGCGGCCACCAACTCCGGACTGCGGCGCAGCGCCGCGCGTAGGCTGGCGATCGCCTCGTCGGCGCGGCCGGTCCGCGCCAGCGCCGTGGCGAGGGCGATCTGCGTGTCCTCTGTCGGGTGGAGCCGCGCCGCGGACTCCAGGTACGCGATGGCCTCCTCGGCGCGCCCCTCGGCCTGCAGAGACGCCGCCAGTGTGCCGTACGCGCGCCAGCTCGTGGGCGTGACCGTCAGCGTATGAGCCAGCAAGGCTTCGTCGCTGCGCCAGGACGCAATCTGCACGACGGTCAGCGCCGCCAGTCCGGCGAGCGCCGCACCGTACACGATCTGCAGCCAGCGCCCGCGCCACTCGCTCACCGCGAAGCCGAACGCGAGGGACGGGCCGAGCATTCCCAGGTAGAGCGCGCCGTCGCTGACGAGCGACTGATCCGCCTTGGCGAATGGCAGCGCCGCCAGCGACGGTAGCAGCGGGCCGGCGAAGATCACCCCGGCAGCGATCAGCCACGGCGCCCTGCGCCGCGTCTGCCAGATGCCGACGCCGACGGCCACGGGCGCCAGCCACGCGAAATGCGCCCACGGCCGCGCGAGGATCGCCTGCGCGGTCAGCGCGTAATCGGGCGCGAGCGGCCACGGGAGGGCGAGCTTGCCGAGATAAAACGCCAGCGCGTCACCCGCCAGCAGCAGCCATGTCCATGGCGCAAGGTGCGCCGTCTCGGGCGTAGTCATGTGCGCGGCCCAGCCTGCCGCCAGCGCCACCGGCACCGCCAGCAGCAGCCACGGAGCGGCCGCGCCCAGCGCCATGCGCCACGGCCGGCGCAGCGCCCATGCGTCGATGGCGAAGGCCAGCAGCGGCAGCGCCGCAGTCGCGGGGTCGCTCAGCAGCGCCAGCGCGAAGCACAGCGTCGCCACGCCGTAACGCACCTGCGCGCGCAGGGCCGTCTGTCGCCGGTGGCCTTCTGCGATGGCGACCAGATACTGCCACAGCGCGAGCAGCGCGAACATCCCGCCCAGCAGCCGCGGCAGTTGCGCCGCCCACGCCACCGACTCCACCTGGACAGGATGCAGCGCGAACACCAGCGCGCCCGCCAGCGCCGCCTCCTCGCTCTCAACGAGCCGCCGCACGCCGGCGAACACCAGGAGGGCGCTCAGCGCGTGCGCCAGCAGGCTCACGGCGTGGAAGATCATCGGGTCGGAGGAAGCGCCCGTGGCCGATGACAGCGCTGTGAGACCGAGCCAGGCGCTGCGGGCGACAGGGGCGTAGCAGCCGAGGTAGGGCCGCGTCCAGATGCGCGCGAGGGCCTCGCGGGCGGGGATCTGCAGGTCGGGCGCGTCGAGGATGCGTGCGCGATCCCCCCATGTCACGAAGCGGTGGCCGAGCACGCCGGCGAAGACGCCGATGGTGATGAGCGCGACCAGGACCGCTGCGAGCGTTCGGTGACTCATGGTGCGGGAGTGCTGCGGGCGCGGCCGGGCCTACACCTCCGGGTCCTGCCAGAGCTTCGACGGGCGGCCCGAGCGGCGGGCGCGGGGTACGCTGCGGATGTTCCCGCGGCTCTCGCGCGCCCCCAGGCGCGGCGGCTTGCGGTTGATCGGCCGGCCGAACCACTCAGCCTCGTGGATCTCGCCGAGGTACTCGCCGTTCAGCGCGTAGGCGACATCGCCCCGGAAGTAGCCGATGTGCTTGCCCGCGGCGTTGTAGAGGTTGTCGGCCTGCCGCCAGCCGAAAAACTCGCCCGAAATGACCTTCCACAGCGGGTCCATGTGACGCGCCTCCAGGATCGCGACCTCTCTGCTGCTCCGATCACAGGTACTTGTCGAAGAACTCGAACGCCAGGTTGCCGGCAAAGGCGTGCGGGCCCGGGTGGATGTCCACCCACAGGTCCTCCTCGGCGCCGGCGGCGGCGTAGATGCGCTTGAGCGCCTCGATGCTCACGAACTGGTCCTCGATGAAGAAGCACAGGTCGTGCACGCCCGCCTCGACCAGCAGCGGCCGCGGCGCGATCAAGCCCGCGATGTCGTGCGTGTCGAACCAGCGGTAGCATTCGGGCACGATCTGCGAGCCACAGAAGTTGGCGCGGTTGACCCCGAAGCCCTCCCAGGGGTTGAGGTAGCCGATGATATCGGCGGCCTTGATGCGCGGCTCGGCAGCCGTGGTGAAGGTGGTTTGCGTGCCGCCCTGCGACAGCCCCATCATGCCGATGCGCTCGCCATCGACCTCCGGCCGGGTCTGCAGGTAGTCCACGCAGCGCATCATGTCGAAGATGTTCAGCGTCATCGTCCAGATGCCCATGATGGCGCCGCGGATGAAGTGTACGTTGCACTTGTCGCGGTTCGGGTAGGGGTCGCCCCCGTCGGCGCGCTCGCCGAAGACGCGCAGGTCCGGGCTGATGGTCAGGTAGCCGTGCCGGGCCATCTGCCGGCCGTAGTCGTAGTTCATCGCGTTGATGTCGCTCACATAGCCGCCCGCGCTGCGGTTGCCCGAGACCGGCTCCTTGCCGAACTGCCCGTGACCATGGCTGCAGACGATGGCGGCGTTCGAGCCGTCCTCGCCCATCTCCGCCGGGCGCAGCACCACCGCGGGCACCGACATGAACTCCTCGGAGTCGAAGACCACGCGCTCGCGGATGATCCCGTCCTCCTCGATGGAGAAGATCACCTCGGCGTCCAGCGGCGCGGGCTCGGGGAACTCGCCCAGCAGCTCCATATACTTCGCCTGCGCGACCTCATGCCACTCGTCGAAATCCTCGCGCGTCTCGCCATTGAAGCTCAGCAGCGGCGTCCACTCAGCCGCGATGTGGTTGAAGTACTCAATCATCGAGAAGTTGCGCTTCGCCATGGTCCGATCTCCTTTCGTGCTCTCGGCTGGTGCGCCGGGAAGTTGTCCGCGGAGGGGCCCACGACCTGCAAGCCCTCCGGTCTGCACCAAGCGCGCCGCCACTAAGGTGCGCCCCGGCGCCACGGCGTTGCGCGAGCCGTCCCGCGCGCGAACACGCCCCGGCTCATCGCCGAAGCCCGCGTGCACATCGCCGTGAGCGACGGACCGCGGCGGGCGTACGAGGGTCTCCTGTCTCCGCCCGCGCCGGGGCACTTCGACGGGCGCACGTGCAGGTGGGGACGGCTTGAGGTGGAACATGCACGCGGAGATGTTGACCACCGCCGGCCCCCCGCGCGGCACGGGGCCAGAGCACGGCTCGGAGGCATGACGATGGCACTGACCGTGGCATTCATCGGCACCGGGAAGAAGCGCGAACGGGGCTCACTCGAGGGCTACGCCATGGCGTACACCCATGCGCCCGGCTACCTGGCTCTCGATGACGTGGAGCTGGTCGCCGCCTGCGATATCATCGAGGACAACGTGCAGGCCTTCGCCGAGCAGTTCGGCATCCCCGACACCTTCGCCGACTACCACGAGATGCTGGCGGAGGTCGAGCCCGAGGCGGTGAGCATCTGCACCTGGCCGCACCTGCACGAGCAGATGGTCATCGACTGCGCGCAGGCGGGCGTCAAGCTCATCTACTGCGAGAAGCCGATGGCCGACACCATCGGCGGCGCGCGACGCATGATGGAGGTGTGCGACCGCACCGGCACCGCGCTCAACTTCAACCATCAGCGGCGCTACGGCAAGCCGTTCTCGATGGCGAAGCAGATGCTCGATGACGGCGCCATCGGCGACCTGGTGCGCATCGAGTGGGGTGGCGCTAACATCTACGACTACGGCTCGCATAACTTCGACATGGCCCAGTACTTCAACGATGAGACGCCGCCGAGCTGGGTCATGGCGCAGATCGACTACCACACCGAGAGCTTCTGGTTCGGCGCGCACAACGAGAACGAGGCGCTGGCGCTGATCGGCTACGACAACGGCGTCTTCGGCCTGTGCATCACCGGCGCGGTGCAGGACGCGGTGGGCGCGCACAACCGCCTGGTCGGCAGCGAGGGCATCATCGAGATCGGCGCGCAGGTTGAGGGCGCGGGCGCGCTGCGCTACCGCACCTTCGGCGGCGGCGACTGGCAGCAGGTGGACACCGAGGGCGAGGGCCTGCACGCCCAGGTGTTCATCGAGCGCGCCATCGCGGACGCGGTCAACTCCTACCGCAACGGCACGCGCTCGATGATGGACGCGCACAACGCGATTCACGGCACGGAGGCGATCTTCGCGTGCTGGGAGTCCTCGCGCCTGCGCGCGCGCGTCGAGACGCCCATCGAAGCCGAGGGCAACCCGCTGCAGGAGATGGTCGAGGCCGGCGACCTCAGCCCGCAGCCGGCGGAAGAGTAGCCGGCGCGCGCGCCGCGGGCCTACCGCCACGTGTCCTCGGCGATCATCTCCATCAGGCGGCCGAGGTTCTCGGGCCAGTCATCGCCCAGGTCCACCGACAGTGCCCGCCGCCCGCTCGCCTGCAACGCCGCGAAGTCGCCTGCGGCCTGGGCGGCCACGAGCGTCGCGAAGTCGTAGTCGGCGCCGGGGATGGGGAGTTCCTCCGTGTACCGGGCCGTGATCTGCAGGAACACGCCGGTGTTGGGGCCGCCCTTATGGAGCTGGCCGGTGGAGTGCAGGAAGCGCGGGCCGTAGCCGAAGGTGGTCGCCACGCCCCGTGCTTCGGCCACGGCCGCGCGCATGCGCGCCACCGCATCCTCCACCGCCTCGCCGCGCGGGAGATAGGCCATGATGGCGAAGTAGTCGCCGACCTCGATCGAATCGATCAGCCCCGCGATCGCCCCCCGCACGTGGCCCGAGGTCGTGCCGAATACCCCCAGCGCCCCCTCAACCACGTCGGCTCTCTGCTCGGGCAGGCGCCCGATCTTCGAGTACTCCGCGAGCACCTGCTTCGTTCGGTCCTTGGCGCTCTGGACGTCGGGCTGGTCGAAGGGGTCGATGCCCATGGCCACGCCCGCGATCGCGGTGGCGAACTCCCAGCGGAACATTTCCGCACTGATGCTCTCCGGATCGCGCACGTCGATCTGCACCACCGGATGCCCGGCGGTGGCCAGGGCCGCGATCAGCGCGTCATGCGTGTCATCGCCCGGCTGCCGGATGTAGACGAAGAGCCGGTCGGGCCCGTAGACGTCGCTCGCCGGCGGCGACTCGCCCACCACCGGCACCAAGCCCTTGCCCTCCTTGCCGGTGCTCTCGGCGAGGAGCTGCTCGGCCCAGTCGCCGAAGCTGGCGAGGCGCTGCGACGTGAGGAAGGTCACCTTGTCCCGGCCCATCTCGTGACAGACGCCCAGTAGCGCGCCCAGCACCGCTCCGGGATTCTGCTCGACCGGGACCTCGGCCGCGCATCCCCCGGCCATCTCGCTCGCGCGCGCGACCATGCGCTCCGCCGGCAGCCCGATGAGCGCCGCGGGCACCAGCCCGAAATACGAGAGCGCCGAGTAGCGCCCGCCGATGTCCGCCCAGTTGGCGAAGATCGCGCGAGCACCGCGCTCACGGGCAAGCGCGGCCAGCGGGGTGTCCGGGTCGGTGATGGCAATGAAGTGCGCGCCCGCCGCCTGCTCGCCGACGGCGGTAACGACTTCCTGCCAGAAGAACTCGAAGGCCGAGCGCGTCTCGGTGGTAGTGCCCGACTTGCTCGACACGATGAACAGGCAGCGGTGGATGGGCGCATCGCCGGTGGCGGCGAGCACGTCCGCCGGGACGGTGCTGTCGAGCACCGCCAGCTCCGGGTAGCCTTCGGCCGCGCCGACGATCTCCGCCAGGCACCTCGGCGCCAGCGAGCTGCCGCCCATGCCCAGCAGCACCACGCGGTCGAACTCACCGCGCGCGTCCTCCGCAACGGACGTGAGCTTCGACAGCTCCGGCGCCACGCGCGCGGGCAGTTGCAGCCAGCCGAGGCGGCTGCTGATCTCCGCGACGTGCTCGGGCTCGGAGCGCCACAGACGGGCGTCCTCGCGCCACACGCGCGCGGTCCAGCTCTCGTCCTGCATGCGCGCGAGCGTCGCTCGGACGCGCTGCGCGATGTCATCGGGAAGCATCATGGTCTGCGGGTTCGTCGCGGGGGGCATCATCGCCGCCGCCTCTCTGACCGGTCATCGGGGGTGCGACTGTCCGAGGATTCGTCGCGTCGCGGGTGAGGGCCTGCGCACAGCAACCGCTGCCGTTGGAAGCCACGCATCTGAAGATGCGTCGCTCCGAACGGCAACGGCCGGCGCCCGCCTACTTCTGCGCGGCCACGTACTCCGCCACGTTCATCAGCACGCCCTGCTCGCCGCCCGCGGTCGCGGCGGCGATCACCTGCATCGGCTTGATACCCTCGCGCCCGTGCGTCATCGGCTGCTTGCCGTCGAGCACACACTCGATGAAGTGCTCTATCTGCCCGTGCATGTCCTTGGCGCCGCCGAACACGTCCATGTGATCCTCGCGATTGGGGTCGAACTCCCAGACAAGGTTCATCCCCGACTCGTCGCTCCTCCAGAGCTGACGCGAGCCGTCGTTGTTGTAGATCAGACGCGCCGATGCCTCCTTGCCGTAGATCTCCAGCCTGATCCCCTGCATGCGGTGCGGGGTCGCCCAGCTCTCCACGTAGGCGCTGACCGCGCCGTTCTCGTGGCGCATGACCATGCACTCGGTGTCGTCGCCGCCGGGGATGACGTCTCCGAGGGTGAAGCGGTTGCCGATGGCCATCGCGTCGGTGATGGGGCCCACGTCCCACTGAAGCTGGTCCACATAGTGGCAGCCGTGGCTCATGAGCGCACCCATCGGGAACTCCTCGACGGTCCGCCGCCACGACGCGACATGGTCGGGGTGCATGAACATCGTGGTCGAGCAGAACGCCTGGTGGATCAGGCCCAGCTCACCGGACCGGCACATCTCGTTGAGCTTCTGGAACTCCGGGCGGTAGCGCAGCACGAAGGCGACCATGAACACCACGCCCGCCTCGTCGGTGGCCGCGATCATGCTCTCGGCCTCCTCGAGGGTGCGCGCCATGATCTTCTCGCACAGCACGTGCTTGCCGGCCTCGGCGGCCATGATGGTCTGCGCCGCGTGCTGGCTCACGGGCGTGCAGATGTCCACCGCATCGACCTCGTCGAGCACCGCCGCCATGTCGGTGTGCCACCTGCAGCCGATCGCCTCCGCCTTCTCCTTCGCCTTCTCCTCGATCAGATCGACGCAGTAGACGATCTCCGAGCGCGGCTCGGCCATGTGGCCGTTGATGTGCGCGCGTGAGATGCCTCCGCAGCCGACGATCGCGACCCGAACCTTGTCCATGGTCATGCCTCCACCATGCTGACGCAGGCGCGGTCGTCTGCAGGCGACAAGGCCTACCCCTGCCGCGCCCACCGCGTGTTGCCCTGTCCGAACTTGGTCCAGTTCGCTGTGGGACGCACGTTCCCTCCGGTCGCGTTGCCGGCTGCGTGACTTCACAGGTCCGGACCGACGGCTCCCCCATCGCCGACTCCCGCGCGCGTGAGTGTCAGGCGAATGCCCGCCTTGCCCAGCATCTCCGCACCCTCGAAGGTCACCAGCCCGTGCTCGTCGGCGGTCAGCACGCGCCTGGCCACGTTGCTGTTGGACGCGAGGCAGTAGACGTCCGCGTTGACCTTCTCGCCGGGCTCGAGGACGAAGTTCTGCGCGCGCCGGGGGGTGATGTCCACGCGCAGCGGCAGCGCGCTGTCCTCCAGGTACCAGCGCACCGTCACCTCCCACCTGTCCGCCTCGTCGATCGGCTCCTCCCAGTCGAGGCCGCGGTTGATGTACCCCACCGGATCGCCGCTGTCCGCCGGGCCCTCCCCGGGATCGTCATTGGCGGTGCAGTTGCTGAACGCCGGGTAGCTCCGGTCCAGCGCGAAGCGACGCATCCACGCGAAGCTCATGCGCTCGCGGATGTCGTCGGGCAGCAGCCTCGCCACTTCACCGTGCGTGCCCTCGTTCCACGCGGCGATGAGGCCCTGGCGCGCCTGTTGCATGACGGCGTAGAACGGCGGGTTGGCCGGCCACGGGATCGAGGTGTCCTGGCGGCCGTTGCTCATGATGACGAAAGGCAGCGCGTCGCCCTGATGGTCGAGGGCGAACCGCCCGGCGTCGAGCCACTCGGCGACGGTCATCTCGTGCTCGGTCGGCGTGTCCATCGGCCCCATGTATGCGCTGACCCGGCGCACGCTGTCCGGGCCCTCGGGGAGCCGGTAGGCCACGATGCCGACGTTGGGCGCGATGGCCGCGAAGACCTCCGGGTGGCGGAAGGCGATGTTGAAGCTACCGCAGCCGCCCATCGAGCCGCCCGCGGCGTAGCTGCGCATCGGGTCGGTGCCGAAGTAGCGCTGCACCCAGTCCACGATCCACAGCACGCGCCGCTCGCCGTACATCACCACCGTGCCCTCACTCATCAACTCCGGGTCGTAGATATGATCGTTGTAGCCCGCCCAGAAGCTGTGAATCGCCGGCGTCAGGCGGTTGCACCCGTCAAAGGCGTCCGTCAGGATCCGGTCGATCCAGTGCCGGTCGGTGGGCGCCACGCGCACGCTATCTCCCTGCACGCCCGCGCCGAACTTGAAGGCCAGGCTCTCGCGCCAGCCCAGGCTGCGGTCGCCGAAGACCAGCCATTGCATGCCGCCGCGCCCGCGCTTGGCGTGCAGCGCCAGGTCGAGCGGCATCCCGCGGCCTGCGCCCGCCGCGGGCTTGTCCGCCGGGTCGCCCTGCCAGATCGGCTCGATGGGCGCGACCTCCCCGGCGATGGCCTCGGTCAGCGAGTTCACGCCCGGCCGCACTGGGCCGATGGCCCGCTCGCCCTCCTCCGGCCAGCTCACCACCGCATAGAAGCGCGGCCCGGCGGTCTCCTCGGTCACCGTGTGCACGAACAGCCCGTTGCCGGGCGCAATGCGCGCCTGGCCCTCCTCGATGATCCAGCCATCCACGACCACCTCGGGCCGCTGGTCCTCGGGGTACTCGCTCAGCGGCTTGCCGTAGCTCTCGGGGTTCAGCCACCAGTCGGTCGAGGAGCCGGGCATGATGTAATCGCCCAGCACCGGCGCGTCGGCCGCGTTCGCGTCGGTGATGGCCTGATCCGAGCACAGCACCCGGAAGCGCACGCCCGTCAGCCCCTCGGGCTCGTCCCACTGCAGGAACACCTGGCCCGCGCGGTAGAACCCGCGCAGGTTGGTCGCGTCCGGCGCCTGGGCCATGGCGCACCCCGCCATCACCGTGATCGTCACGAGCACTCTCGGCCACGTCATCGCACGCATGATCGCTCTCCTCGCTCCCCGCCGGCGGCATCGGCCCCCTGTTCGGCGCGTGCGGGTAATACCCCTGCGCCCGCACAGGGCGGACGTCGTTCGGAGGCACTCGGCGCTCGCGGGGCGAACTCCAAAGTGACGCTGACGACCGGACAGAGGAGGCGGCGACCATGGTTCCATGGCTGCTGCTTGCAGTGCTCGGCGCGGGAGCGCCGGAGGGCGCGCTCACTATTGAGATGGAGCACGCGACCGCGACCATGACCTCCGCCAGGGACTGGACGCTGCGCACGCTGCAGTACCAGGACGCGCCCATCCTCATCGACGCCGGCGGCGAAGGCGCGGTCATCATGCCCAACGGCGGCGACTGGCTGGGCGGGGGCATGGCCCGCGACGGCGAACAGGTGCAGACGCTCAGCATCAACGGGGTCGAG
>JALGVA010000268.1 GCA_029820295.1 Candidatus Zipacnadia bacterium | reverse complement strand
CGCGCCTCGGATAGCACCGAGGTCCACGACAACTTCTACGGCCCCGCACCCGAGGCGACGGAGCAGACCGTCCCCGAGAACTGAAGCGGCCGGCCCCGACAGACGGACGGGATGATGGCGCCCCCGACGTTCCTTCTGTCTGCCTCCGCTGCGCTGCCCGGCCCGGAGGGGTTTCCCGGGACAGACCGGTGCCCGAGAGCCATCTTGCGACACACCATGTGGCATGACTCCCGCAGGACAACGACGAACAGAACTGCCACAGGCAGCCGGCGAAGAGGACGTCACCCCCCAATTCCCCCACCCCGGATCGATTGTGGGGCAGAGGGAGATCGAAGTCGGGTAGACGCGGAAACACCTCGTTGCCTGAAGACGCGGTGGTTCCCGGGAGGTCCCCCGATGGTACACAGTGTCCCTGCGCCCGGGGCCGGAAGCCTGTGCGGGCGGGAGGACGCAGATCGGTCGGGGTGCAGGACGCGGGCGGGTGCGCGCGGAAACGGGCGCGCGTGCGGTATGCCCGAGGGGAGGAGCCGGTGGCGATGATCGTTGCGACCTGGAACGTCAACTCGGTGCGCTCGCGCATGCCGGCAATCGCCGACTTCCTGCGCGACCGGCAGCCGGACGTGCTGTGCATGCAGGAGACTAAGGTCGCAGATGACGACTTCCCGGTCGAAGGCTTCGCGGACCTGGACTACGACGTGGTGTTCGCGGGCGAGAAGTCATACAACGGCGTCGCGATCGCCGGCCGGCTGCCCATGAAGGTGCTGCACCGCGGCTTCCCGAGCGGGGAGGCCGATGCCTCGCGGCTGCTGGTGGCGAAGGTGGGGCGCATCCCCATCGTCAACACCTACGTGCCCCAGGGTCGGGACGTCAAGGACGAGGCGTTCCGGTACAAGCTCGACTGGCTGGCGCGACTGCGCGCGTTCTTCGACAGCACCTGGACGCCGCGCACCCGGGTGCTGTGGGTGGGAGACATGAACGTGGCGCCCGAGGAGCGCGACGTCTACGCGCCCGAACGCCTGGGCAATCACCCGGACTTCCACCCGGCGGCGCGCGAAGCGTTCGCGCAGACGGTGGCGTGGGGCTTCGTCGATTGCTTCCGCAAGCACAACGACGACGGGCAGTTCACCTTCTACGACTACCGGGACACCCGGTCGGTCGAGAAGGGGCACGGCTGGCGCGTCGATCACATCATGGCGACGAAGCCGCTGGCGAAGCTGTGCGTGCGCTCATGGATCGACATGGCGCCGCGGCTGGGCGAGAAGCCCTCGGACCACACTCCGCTGCTGGCTGAGTTCGAGCTGTGAGGCGCGCGCGGCCGTGCTGGCCGGACGATGAAGCTGCACAGCTCAGGCGCACGCGACCACGACGAGACGCCGGAGGGAGAGCCGAGCCATGGAGCCACTGAATCGCTTCCCGCAGGTCATGCAGGAGTACCTGGTCAGGCGCGTGCGCGAGGTCAGTGACGCAAACCGCGAACGCATCCTCGGCATGCGCTCGAAGAAGGCGGCGCTTGCCTACCAGGATGAGCTGCGTCGGGCGATGCGCAAGGTCTTCGGGCGGTACCCGCGCAGGACCGCGCTCAACCCGGAGGTCGTGGGGACGCTCGAGCGCGATGGCTACCGCGTCGAGAAGATCATCTTCGAGAGCCGGCCCAACTTCCCGGTGACCGCGAACCTTTATGTGCCCGACGGCCTGACCGGGCCGGCGCCGGCGGTGCTGGGCGTGTGCGGGCACTCGGCCGAGGGCAAGGGCGGCGAGACCTACCAGTCGTTCTCACAGGGCCTCGCGCGCAAGGGCTTCGTGGTGCTGATCTTCGACCCGATGAGCCAGGGCGAGCGCCTGCAGTATCCTGATCGTCAGGGCGGCTCGCGGGTCGGACCGTGCACCGCCGAGCACAACTGGATGGGCCGGCAGCAGATCCTGGTCGGCGAGTTCTTCGGTTCGTGGCGCGTGTGGGATGGTATGCGGGCGATGGACTACCTCCTCACGCGCGAGGAGGTCGATCCCGAGCGCGTGGGGCTGACCGGGAACTCCGGCGGCGGGACGATGACCACGCTGATCCTCGCGAATGACGACCGCTACGCAATGGCCGCGCCCGGCTGCTACATCACCACGTGGCGCTGCAATGCCGAGAACGAACTGCCCGCCGACTCCGAGCAGCAGCCGCCCTTCACCCTGGCCCAGGGGATGGAGATGGGCGATCTGCTCATGCTGCATGCGCCCAGGCCCCTGATCCTGCTCACCCAGGAGCAGGACTACTTCGACGTGCGCGGGGCCATGGACACCTTCGAGCGTCTGCGGCACTTCTGGGGGCTGCTCGGCGCCGAGGACAACGTGCAGCTTCATATCGGGCCGCGGCCGCATGGCTATCACATCGAGAACCGTGAGGCGATGTACGGCTTCTTCGCGAAGCACGCGGGCGTGCGCGTTGCGGCGAAGGAGCCCGAGCTGACGCTCGAAGAGCAGCCCGCGCTGTGGTGCACCGAAAGCGGCCAGGTGGCCGAGCGCAGGCCGGCGACCGTCTTCGACTTCACGCGTGAGCGCTCCGAGCAGCTCGCGAAGAAGCGCGGCGCGGTCTCGGGTGAGGCGCTGGTGCGGGCGGTGCGCAGGCTGCTGGCGTTGCCCGGGCGCCCCGGCGACCCGCCGTGGTTCCGCTGCCTGCGGCCGACGACCGGGCGCGAGTGGCCTCGACCGGCGGCGGCGACCTACCTGCTGGAGACCGAACCTGAGCATGGCGGCCGGGCGCTGGTCTACAAGCTCGAGGACTCCCCGCGGGCCTCGCGGCCGCTGCAGGGCGGGGGCCCGGCGGTGCTCTACGTGTCCCATCATTCCGCCGACGCCGAGCTGCGCGAGGACCCGCTGGTACGCAGGCTCGCGGGCGACAACGAGGCGTTCTTCGCGATGGATGTGCGCGGCATCGGCGAGCTGCGGCCGAACTCGTGCGGGCTGAACACCTTCGAGCACATCTACGGCAGCGACTACTTCTACGCGTCCTACGGCCTGATGCTGGGCGAACCCTACGTAGGCTGGCGGGTGCATGACGTGCTGCGCACCCTCGACTTCATGGCCGAGTACGGCTACGACCGCGTGCACCTGGTGGGGCTGCAGTGGGGCGCGATCCCGGCGGCCTTCGCGGCGCTGCTCGATGATCGCGTGCGCCAGGTGACGCTCAAGCACGCGCCCATCTCCTACCGCGAGATGGCGGAGACACAGATGCAGAGCTGGCCGCTGTCGGCGATGCTCCCCTATGCGCTGGAGCATTTCGACCTGCCGGACGTCTACCGCGCGCTCGCGACGAAGAAGGTCTCGCTGGTGCGGCCGCTCAGCGCCGAGGGCAAGGTCATGCAGCGCAAGACCGCACTGGCGAAGCTGAAGGCGGCCGGGCTCCCGGCGCGGGTGCTGGGAGCCGGGGCGCGCGCTCCCGTGCAGGACCGCGCCACCCGGACGGAAGACTACTCGCCACCATCCCGGCCCCGAGCGCAGGAGGCGCAGGTTCGCATCATGGCCCCACGCATCCAGCTCATCGGGGCGGCCGCCCGCGCGGCCACCGCCGCCGCCGTCGTCCTTGCCGGGACGCTGCTCGTCGCCGGGTCAGTCGCCTTTGCTCAGGAGGAGATGCCTCGCATGGAGCCGCTCAACCGTTTCCCCCGCATGATGCAGGAGTACGTGGTCACACGCATCCGCACCCTCGACGCCGAGAACTGCCGGCGCATCATGGCTCTGGACAGCGCCGCGGACGCCCGCGCCTACGTCGAGGAGCTGCGCGGCAAGCTGCCGGCGATGTTCGGCGAGCTGCCCGAGCGCACGCCCCTCAACGCCCGCACCGTGGGCACGCTCGAACGCGACGA
>JALGVA010000267.1 GCA_029820295.1 Candidatus Zipacnadia bacterium | reverse complement strand
GCCCTCGACCTCTTCGCTATCGAGCACTGAGCCGCGCGCGTGCACGCCTTCTGACAGCCCCCTGCAAGGTCCCTCACAGGTCTTCCAGGCCGCCCTCCGCCTACCATGGGCCCGCCGCAGCACAGCACGTACGCGCGGAGGGTCAGGCGATGGACGGGTACGATGAGACCGGGCGCAAACTCGAGCGGCAGGCCGACGAACTGCTCACCCGCAGCATCCGCGAGCGCGGGCGCGGAGACTATCCCTGTTACTCAGAGCGCTGGATGCGGCTGCTCGCCGAGCGTGAGCGCCCGGGCGTCGAGGACCTGCCCGCCCCTTCCTCCTGCGGCGAGTTCGAAGCGATGCTGGGAGGGATGGTCGTGGACGCGGACCTGACGCGCAGACAGCGCATGGTCATCAGGTGGGTGGCGCGCGGCATCTCGCAGCGCGAGATCGCGGAGATGCTGGGTCTGTCGGAGTCGCAGGTGTGCCGCATCCGCCAGACGGCGCTGGCGCGCATGCGGCGCGCCGGGGTGCTGCCGTGAGGCGCTCACAGGTACTTCGCGAAGTACGTGGTCCAGCCGCCGTCGGCGACGATGGTCGCGCCGGTGACGTAGCTGCTTGCGTCCGACGCGAGGAAGAGCGCCACCTGCGCGATCTCCTCAGGTCGGCCGAGGCGCCCGCGGCCGGCTCGCGCGCTCCGGCCGGTCCTTCGGACCGACCTCCGCGCGCATCGCCGGTGGCGGCGCGTCCGGGCGCCTCCCTGCGGTCGGCACGCCGGCCACGCCGTCGCGCCGTCGCCGCTCGCGTCGGTGACGCGAGCGCCTCCTGCGCCCGCGGGCGCTAGCGCAGGCTCACCCGTTCGGGGGGCAGGTCGAGCATCAGCCCGCGCTTGGGGATGGTGCGTAGCAGCTCCTCCCCGCCGGCGCAGGCCTCGCCCAGCTTCTTCGCCAGGCGCGAGCGGTGCGAGTAGATCTGTGCGGGCTCGACGAAGCTCTCGTCGCCCCACATGCCCTCGTAGATCGCCTCGTAGTCCACGCAGCAGCGCGGGCTGGCGGCAAGTACCTGCAGCAGCCGGAACTCCGCGGGCCGCAGCTCGACCGCCGTATCCGCCAGCAGCACGCGGTCGGGCCGACGGCTGTCGATCACGAGCAGTCCGCGCTCAGCCGGCACGCGCGGCGATGCATCGAGGCTCGCAGCGCGCTCGTCGGGATCGGGTCGGCGCGTGCTCTGCGGATCGACCGGCAGCCCGCACGCCACCGCCAGCGCCCGCGACGCCAGCGCGGGCCCCAGCAGCTCCTCGAGGGTGGCCGGCTCGGCGTGCGCCAGCGCGGCACGATCGTCGATCCCGGCCGCCAGCAGCGCCAGGATGCCGCCGCGGCCGAGGCCCGGCACGTGCAGGCGGTGCAGCGCCAGGCCTTCCTCGGGCACGCCCGCGGCCACGCTCTCGCCCAGGCGCAGCAGTGCCGTCCACTCGCCGCGCGACCAGCCCAGCTCGCGGCCGATCCGTGCCAGCACCTGTACGGCCCAGCCGACGGCGTCGGCGAGCGTCGCCAGCCGGCCGGCGGGGGCCAGGGCGGCGCGCTCGACGTCGGCGGTGGGCCGTGTGCTGCGCCAGCGCTGCATGGCGAGGACGATGCGCACCGCGCGCTCGCGCCGCGCCGCGGAGGCCGAGTCCGGGGCGACCTGCGCCGCAGTCTCCAGCAGACTCTCGATCTCCCACTCGTCGTCGCAGGGCGCGTCCAGCGCCGCAAACTCGTCCGCGAGCGCCGCGCCCCAGCCCGGCGGAGGCAGCGGCACCCTCTGCGCCTCGTCGGTCAGCGCGGCCGCCAGCAGCGCCTCCGGCTCCGTCAGCGCCCGGCGCCTGCCGGCGCGGGCGAGCCGCATCAGCGTCACGAAGCTTGCCGGCGTCAGGCCGCTGGTTCCGCACAGCCGCCCCAGCGCGGTCGGCCGCCACGGTCCCTCGGCGGTCTCCTCTACCAGCCCCTCCGCGGCCGCAAGGTCCAGCGCCTCGCGCACCTCGCTGGGCAGCATCCCGGAAGGCAGGCCGTGCGCGCGCGCGGCGAAGGTCCTGCGCCACGCCTCCGCGAGGCCATCGTTGCGCCCTGCGGCCACCGACCCCGCCAGCAGGCACACCTGCGCGAGCGGCGACAGCCGGCGCAGGGGCGCATCGATCCGCGCGAAGCCGCCGTCGAGGTAGCAGGCCTGGAGCACGTGCCGCTGGACCTCGCCGTCGGCGATGAGGATCGCGCGGCCCAGTTCGTCGCATCCGAGCCGTCCGGCGCGCCCGCCCATGTTCTCGAAGTCCGCGCGGCTGATCGGCCCCAGCGTGGGCCGACCGGTCGGGCCGGCGGTGCGCCAGCGCCGGGCATCGACGATGACGTTGCGCGCGGGCAGGTTCACGCCGACGGCCAGCGTGGAGGTGCACACCAGCGCCGCCAGCTCACCGCGCGCGAACGCCGCCTCCACCACCTCGCGTTCGTCGAACTGCAGGTCGGCGCTGTGAAAGCCCACGCCGGCCTGCGCGAGCTCGATCAGCAGCTCCGTCGCGCGCGTCGGCTCCAGGTGACGCAGCTCCTCGATGGCCCGCCCGGCGGCGGAGAGGCGGGCGCGCTCGGCCAGCGCCAGCGCCAGCCGCACGGTCGAGCGTTTGTCGCGCACGAACACCAGCGTCGAGCCCTCGCGCTCCGCGAGGCATGCCGCCACCTGCGCCATGCGCTCACCCAGCGCCTGCGGCTGCGCCGCCAGCTCCGGCCAGTACTCGACGTCCTCCACGCCGTCGGCCCCCAGGTAGTGGAACTCCCCGCCCGCCAGCACGCCCCTGCGCAGCTCCACCGGCCGCCGCCCGCTGTGCACCGGCTCCGCGCCCAGCCAGGTCGCCACGTCATCCGCGCGTTCGAGCACCGCCGACAGCCCGACCACCTGCAACTCCGCGCTCTCGGCCACCAGGTCCCCGAGTAGCATCTCCAGGCACGGGCCGCGCTCGGGGTCGCCCAGCAGTTGCAGCTCGTCGGCGACCACCGTTCCCATGGCCGCCGCCAGCATCGGCCGCTCCGCCAGCAGGCCCCGTAGCTTCTCCGGCACGGCCACCAGCAGGTCGAACTCCCCCCGGCCAATCTCGCGCTCATGCGCGCGCCGGTCGCGCGTCGCCACCGCCACACGCAGGCCCAGGGGCGCATAGCGCGCGCGGAACTCATGGTACTTCGCCTCTGCCAGCGCCCTGGTGGGCACCAGGTAGGCGACCTTGCGCCCGCCCAGCGCCGCGTGGATGGCGGCCATCTCGCCGATGAAGGTCTTCCCCGAGCTGGTCGGCGAGCATACCAGCAGGCTCCGGCCTGCCAGCACGCCCGCCCGCGCCGCCTGCTCCTGGACGGGCAGCAGCTCGGTTCCGCACGTCCGCTCCCACGCGTCAAGTACAGCCGAGGGCACGCCATGTGCCTCGAGAGATCTCATCAACATCGTGCGTCACCCCTTGCTCGTACCGGCGGCCCTGACAGTATATCGAACAAACGTTCGATAGTCAAGGCCGCACCTGCGCCACTTCTCTATGCGCGCCGACGCCGAGCCACGCCGACCCGAAGCCGCGGACGCTGGGTGCGTCCTGAGATTGTCGGT
>JALGVA010000009.1 GCA_029820295.1 Candidatus Zipacnadia bacterium | reverse complement strand
ATGCCCCATCCCCCATGCCCCCCCCCCCATCCCCCATCCCCCATGCCCCATCCCCCATGCCCCATGCCCCGCCGTCACCCCAGCCCTGGCAGGTCGAGCTGCCCCGCATCGTCGGGCGCGGCCCGACCGTAGCGTCCGCCTCCGCCCGCCTGCAGGGGCAGCGTGCCCTCGCGCGCGAGCACGATCAGCGCCGCGATCTTCTGCCCCACCGTCTGCCCCAGCTCCACCGGCGTCGCCTCATGCAGCACGGCCATCTCCGAGCCGAAGCGGTTGATCAGCCGGTTGAGCGTCACCGTGCCCACGCCCGGGACGAACTCCAGCGGCACCTGATAGCGGTAGGGCGGCCGGTGCGCGGGCGGCTGCGGCCCGTCATGGTCGGCGATCTGCACGATCCGGTCAAGCACCCCACGGGTCACGTTCTCCGAGCCGCAGGCTTCGCAGGTCAGCACCGGCGGCGCCCCGCGCGCGATGCGCTCGCAGTCCTCGCAGAACGTTCGGTGGTACTTCCCCAGGCGCGGATCAAGGCCGAAGTTCGCCACGATGCCCCGCCCGCCCTCGCGCAGCAGCGCCATGCGCAGCTCCGCGAAGGTCGGCGCCTCCATCTCGATGATGTTGTACTCGCGTCCGATCTTGGGCAGCGAGTGCGCATCGGAGTTCGACAGGAAACTCTTGCCCGCCAGCTCATCGATGCGGTCCGCCAGGTCGCTGTCGGCCGACAGGCCCAACTCGATCGCCGGCACGCGTTCCCATGCGTCGCCGAACATCTCCGCCATGCGCTCGACGCATGATCCGTAGGGGCTGCGGTGCGGCGTGAAGCAGTGCGCGGGCACGAACAGCGCGCCGAACTCCTCCGCCATCGCCAGCAGATCCACCGCAGGCAGCCTGCAGGCCTGCGAACTCAGCTCCAGGTTGGTGACATGCCGGGCGATCTCCGCCGAGAAGCCCTGCAACGCCGCGACCGTGGGGAAGTAGCTCACGTGGTGCGACCGCCCGCCGCCCGGCTCGTGGCTCTCGAACTCGGCGGCCGGGAGCACCGTCACCTCGTCGCGGTAGCGCAGGCCGCCGCCGGGCTGCTCGACCATCTCCCCCGCCTCGACCAGCGCCACGATGTCCTCGAGCACCGGCGGCGAGGCGCAGTCCACCACCCCCACCACGGCAATGCCCTTGCGCCGCGCGCACTCGACCGCGATGTTCTCGAAGGTCAGATCGCGCGCGGCGGTGATCTTCACCGGCCGTCCCGAGGCCGACCGGCCGATGTGGACATGCAGATCGCACACGTGCAGCATGGTCGGTGGCGCGCCGTGCGGCGGCGCTGCCTCACTCACTCGTGTCGGGGTCTGATCGTGCACGTCGGGCACATCTGCAGGCACAGTTCGTAGGTGACGTCCACCATGTCGCGCCCGAGCATGAGCATCACGTGGGCCTCGCCGATGCGGGTGTCGCGGATGAGCCCCCGGCGCCGCAGCTCACCCTCGATCGCCTGCCACTCGACCTTGCACTTCCCGGGTCCGCGCCACAGCACGCCCCATGCCTCAATCACGCTGCCGTCCTCAAGCCGCACCAGCCGCCGGTTCTGCCGGTAGCCCATGCACCGCACGCCCGCCCGCGTCTCGGCGACATGCGCCGCGGTGTTCGAGTTCATCCCCACACCCAGCAGCACGATCTTGCCGCCCCCGGCCACCAGCTTCCCCAGCGGACTGCACTCGTCGAAGGTCTTCAGGTGCAGGTGCTCGGAGGTCAGCCACCGCGCGCGCGGGCCGATGGCGGCGTAGGGGTGCGTGGGGTGCATCGACCGATGCGCCTCGGGGCGCAGGCGCACCGCCTCGGTGATCGCGCCGTTGACCGAGCGGGTGGTGCGCAGGTCGAAGATATCGTCGGAGCCGTCGAAGGCCTCGCGCGCCATGTGATTGAAGGTCGGCACCATCAGCGTGCCCTCGGGCCCCACCGCCTCCAGCAGCGCATCGACCACCGCCTCGGCCCCACCCTCGACATGGCCGAAGCTCGACAGCGAGCTGTGCACCTGCACGAGGTCGCCGAGCTGCAGCCCCACCTCCCGCAGCCCGGCGACGATGTCGGCACGCGTCACGCGCGTGTGTCCCGTGGGATCGTAGGGTGGCATGGCCGCTCACGGCATTTCCGTGAGCCCGGTGGCGCCGGGATAGCGCGCCCGGATCAGCAGGGCCTCCAGCACGCCGCGGTTCTCCGCCGGGTTCTCGACGCACTCGACGATGCGCGCGTGATCGAGGCCGTTGATGCGCTCGTTCATCGCCTTGAGCATGTCCATGCAGTTCGTCAGCGCGCGCTCGACCGGCATACGCTCGGGGTTGATGTCGATGCCGAAGTGCTGATCGTAGCCGCACATCTTCAGCGCATACAGCGCCGCCTCGGTCTGCTCGGGGTAGACCACGCCCACGTTCAGGTCCTGATCGTAGTTGCCCATCGGCTGTGAGTTCCAGTGCGTGTGCCCCAGCCGCCCGTACTCACAGACCAGACTGAAGGCGTACGCCAGGTCCTCGTAGGCCATGAGCATATGCCCGACCTCGGGGTTCAGGCCCAGCAGCGCCGTCCCCGCCGCCAGCCGGTCGGTGTTCTCCTTGTTGCTCATCAGGCTCTCCACCTTGGCGCACAGCAGCAGTGCCTCGGCGGTGGTCCCGTACATGATCGTCGGCCGCGGCTCGTAGGGCTTGGGCTCGATGACGACGCGCACGCCCGGCACCGCGTCCATCGCCTCCGCCAGCCCCTCAGCGAAGCGGTCGCGCGCCGCCACGTGGTTCTGGCCGAAGGTGTTGTCGAAGCCGTCGATGCCGGGCCAGACGATGGCGAAGTCGGTCTCCAGCTCAAGGTTGAGCTGCAGCGTCGTGATGGTGCGCTCGATCGCCAGCCGCCGCGCCGACTCAATCGGCGACGACAGCGAGCCGAACTCGAACTCCGCGCCGTAGAACAGGTTAGGCACCAGCGTCACCAGGCGCAGGCCGGTGTCCCTGCGCAGGTCCTTGAACAGGTCGAGGTTGTCCTCGTTCACCTCGTTGGGGTAGTGCGCCTCGAGCGCCACCAGCCCCTGGTCCATCAGGCCCACCGCGATCTCGAGCCGCTGCTCCATGGGCATCTCGGGCACGTAGCGGTCATGGAAGCGGCCGCCGCCGGGCGCGAAGAACCACACGCCCGCGGTGAATCTGAGGTCCAGCTCGAAGCTCTCGAGGTGCCTGACCAGCTCCTCGCCCGTGCGCCGCACCTTCTGTCCGGACAGATCCTGAATCGGCATGAAAATCACCCTGTCGAAGTGATCTCGCGTGCGCTGTTGCCGCGGGGCGAGAGCGGCCTCCACCTACCCACGCGCCTCACCACCGCGCTCCGTGCCTTCGCCACCGGAGCCGCGCGACCTCCTCGCTCAGCCGTCGTACCTCGCCCAAGGGCGCCCGTCGCGTCCGTGGCCCGGACGTCCCCGCCCGGGCGCGAGGCCTGAGCCGACGCCACGGCGCAGCACTCCCCCGGGGCACCGTCGCCCCCGGGCACGCCCCGCCCGCGGGCGCACGAAGTGCGCAGCGGCGCAGGCGAAGCGAGCGTGGGGGACGGAGTTCGCGTAGCGAACTCCCGGGTGATCGTGAGCGTAGCGAACTCCCGGGTGATCGTGAGCGTAGCGAGTGATCTGCGAGCGGCTTCTTCCAAGAAGAAGCCCTCCCCTGCATGCCGTCTCTGCCGTGTGCCGTTACCCTCGCCCGCGCAGGGCACGCGAGGCACGAGGGCGAATACCTCCGCAGACACGACGGACGATGCAGGGAGGCATCCCCAGTGGCACGTCGCGAAGAGAGCTACACGGTCGAGGAGCACACGCGTGTGCGCAGGGCGATCGGCGAGCACACACTCAGGAGCGTCAACGAGATCCCACAGTTCCATCTGCGCACGCTGGTGGACATGGGGCCGCTGGTGGAGTTCCGCAGCAAGCTGAAGCAGGCGAGTGGGACCACGCCCAGCCACAATGACCTGTTCATCAAGGCGGTCGCCCTGACGTTGCGGGAGCATCCGCGGCTCAATGCCTGGTGCGATGATGAGAAGTTGATGATCCTCGACAGCGTCAATGTTGGTTTCGCGGTGAGCACCGACCAGGGTGTGCTGCTGCCCACGGTGCGCGAGGCCGACGTCAAGCCGCTGGCGGAGATCGCGGCGGAGACCGGCGAGATGATCGCGCTGGCGCGTGAGGGCAAGTTGCGGGCGTCGCTGCAGATGGGGGCGGGCTTCACCATCTCCAACCTGGGGCCGATCGGCATCGACTCATTCGCGCCCATCATCAGCCCGCCGCAGGTGGGCATCCTCGGCATCGGCTCAATGCGGCCGCAGCCGATGGTCGTGGACGGCCAGGTGGTCGTGTGCAGCGCCACCTGGCTGACCCTGGTCGTGGATCACCGCGCCATCGACGGTGCTGAGGGCGCAGTCTTCCTGGCCGCGCTGGCGGAACTGCTCGCGGCCCCCGAACGCATGGCCGAGGCGTGAGGCCCGATGAATCCCGCGTGCGACGTCGTGGTCATCGGCTCCGCCATGGTCGAGATCGTCCCGGCCGAGATGGGACGGCCGCTGGCGCACGTCGAGACAATGGTGCCGCTCCCCTCGGGCTCAGCGGCGAACTTCGCCGGCTCGCTCGCGGCGCTCGGGACGTCGGTGCGCCTGCTCACGCGCGTGGGCGATGATGAGCTGGGCCGGTGGCTGGTCGCAGCGCTGGCCGCGCGGGGCATCGGCACCGAGTTCGTCGCCCCCGTCCCCGGCCAGCTCACTCCGGTCTCCTTCGCGTGGATGGATCAGGATGGCGCCAAGACCTTCTTCTTCTACCGCTTCCCCGGCTGGTGTGACCCCCTGGGCGAGCTGACCGTGGAGGCGCTTGACCGCGCTCAAGTGACCGCCGGCCGGCTGTTCGACTTCACCGAGGCCACCGTGCGCAACGAGCCGCTGCGCTCGGCCGCGCTCGCCGCCGCGCGCATGGCCAGGGAGGCCGGGCGTGAGGTCTGCTACGCGGTCAACTACCGCCCGGGCGCCTGGCGCGGGCAGAGCACCGAGGAGATCGTGGCGGTACAGCGTCGCGCCTGCGCCGCCGCCGACATCGTGCTCATGAACTCAGACGAGGCCCAACTCGTCACGGGGAAGAGCAGCACGCGCGAAGTGATCGCGGCTGCGCCCAACCTCGGCGCCCGAATCGTGGTCATCACCGGCGGCGAGGATGGCGCTGTCGTGCTCGCCGGCGGTCGGATACACGATGTGCCGGCGCGTCGCGTGCCGGTGGTCTATGATATCGGCGCCGGCGACACCTTCCACGCCGGCTTCGTCGCCGCTCACCTGGCCGGGATGTCTCCCCAGCGCGCCGCTCGCTTCGCGTCCGACGCCGCCGCCCTGCGCATCAGCCGCGACGTCTCTCAGCCCGGCCCCGACTTCGCCGAAGTCGCCGCGCTCGCCGAACGTCCCTGCTGAGGCACGTATGCCTGTTGTGACAGACTCGCGGACGGCTCGGTGTGGCCGCGTCCGCCCGCCTGTGTACCTGAGCATGATATCGCCATCACGTCAGCATGCGCGTTGATCTGTCCTCAGGATTTTTCCACTCTCGCCGGCATCGACACAACTGATGGAGCCGGCGGCCTGCGAGATGCGGCCATCCATGGAACCTGACCGGCGGGAGAGCCGTTACTGTCACGGAAGCTCGAAATGCTGTTGCCTCGCGCGACAACTCGTGGTATGATAACTTTCACAAATCGTAGTGGCGGGGGCCATCACTTTCGCACGTGCTCGAGCTGCCCACAGTGGGGGAGGATCCCGAGTCTCTGGAGGTGGCGTATCTGGAACCCAGGCGAGTTGTCATCATTGAAGACGATCCGCAGTGCAGCAAGCTGGTCGCGACCAAGCTCGAGGCCGAGGGCTTCGACGTGCAGGTCGCGGATACCGGGGAGGACGGACTCGAACTCATCGAGAGCGACATGCCGGACCTCCTCCTGCTGGACCTGATCCTGCCCGGCATCGACGGGCTCGAGGTGTGCCGCCGCATCCGCCGCAAGTACGATCTCCCGATCATCATGCTCACGGCCAAGGACGACGAGATCGATGCGGTGATCGGGCTGGAGGTAGGGGCGGACGACTACATCACCAAGCCGTTCGGGACGCGCGAGCTGGTGGCCCGCGTGCGGGCCATGCTGCGGCGGGTGAAGATCAACCGTGAGCATACCGAGCCGCTGGAACACCTGAGCTTCCCGGACCTTGAGATCGACATCCCCAAGCGCAGCGTAACCGTGCAGGGGCAGGTCGAGCACCTGACGCCCAAGGAGTTCGGGCTGCTGGTCTACCTCGCGTCCAAGCCCAACGTCGTGTTCGAGCGCGAGGAGATCATCCGGGACATCTGGGGGCGCAGCGATGGTGGCGGCGACCTGCGCACCGTGGACACGCACATCAAGCGCCTGCGCCGCAAAATCGAGGAGGGGCGCGCGGTGCCGTGGAGCATCGCGACCGTCTGGGGCGTGGGCTACAAGTTCCAGCTCAACGAGTAACGCCGCAGGCATCGTGACGCATCGGACCGGCCCGCCGGTGAGACCGCGGGCCGGTCGCGGTTCTGGCTGTCGCCGGTCGTCGGCAACGGCGGAGGGAGACGGCAACGGCCCACGGGTCCCGCCGGTGGGCGGGATGCCACGGACGACGACCAACGGCAACGGCCGTCAGTCGGCGGTGCGGGTGAGGACGTAGATCGTCGGGTACATCCCCGACAGGCTCAGGGGGTACTGCTCGACGAGCGTCAGCTTGCGACTCTTCGCCATCAGGCGGGCGATCAGGCGCTTCTCCTGCGTCAGCAGCACCGCGACCCCGCCGGGGCGCAGCACGCGCCCCAGCTCCCGCATGAAGCCCGGGTAGAGGTGCCGGTTGGCGCGGTGGGAGCCCACGCGCCGACCCCACGGCAGGTTGCATGCGACCGCGTCCACGCTGCCGCGCCGCAGGGGCAGCCGGCGCGCATCCCAACGCACCAGCGCGGCGCTGAGCCCCGGGTCCGCCGGCCCCTCGGCCGACGCGGCCGGGCTCCCGCAGGCCGCCGCCAGGTTCTCGCGCCCCGCAGGCCGGCTCAGTGACGCCGCCGCCAGGTTCTCGCGCGCAGCCGCCAGCGGCTGCTCGTGCAGCTCGCCACCTACCAGCAGGCCGACCTCGCCCAGGGACGCGCGCTCGATCAGGATCGTCCCGGCGCCGCACATCGGGTCCACGAACACCTGCCCGACCACGGCGGCGGGGAAGGCCGACGCCTCCTCGGCCAGGTGGGGCGGTCCGTCCGGGCCGGAGGGGCGGCCGGCGGGAGTCGCCCGCTCGGCCGACGCCCGCCCGAGCGCGTGCGCGGCCAGCCGGCACATGGCATGCGCCACCGTGGGATTCAGTGAGGCCGCCGCGTGGCGTACGCGCGCGCGCCGGTGCAGCGCCTCCTCGGACAACCGCAGGCCCACGAGGGCGCTGTCATCGGTCACGTAGACGCGTACGTCGTAGTCGTACTGCGTGAGATCGACCGCCCAGCCGTAACGCCGGTTGACGCCCGCGCCCGCCGCCGCCGCGATCTCCACCGAGTTGTACTCGTGGTTCCCGGCGCGCTGGGCGGTGATGCGGAAGCCGGGCTGCTCGGGCTCACCGTGCAGGCGGTGGAAGAGCGACAGCGCCGGGCCCAGGTCGAGCGCCTCCAGCTCGCGCTCGATGACCTCCAGCCCCTCGCGCGAGGTGGGTAGCGCCTCAATCTGCCCCGCCCAGGCGAAGAGATGCTCGATCGTCCCCAGCTCAAGCGCCGCCCCGGGTGGCTCGGGCGAGGCGAACACCAGCTTGCCGCGCAGCGCCCCCAGCACCTGCGCCGCGGGCAGGCGCTGCTCGACCTCGTCGGCCACGATCAGCTCCAGACCGGCAATGAGCGTGGCGAAGTACACCGGTATGTCATCCGGCGGCTCGATGCTCAGCGGCGGCTTCTCGACGAAGCTCACGCCCGATCCCTCTCGCTCCACGCCGAGAGTTGCGCGCGCAGCTCGCCCAGCGCGTCGGCGGCGATGGCCGCGCGCACGCGCTCCAGCAGTTGCGTGTAGAACCGCACGTTGTGCAGGCTCAGGAGCTGCCAGCCCAGCGGCTCCTTGATGCGGAAGAGGTGGCGCAGGTAGGCGCGGGAGAAGCCCTGCGCGCAGGCCGGGCAGTCACACTCCTCAGAGAGTGTCCGCGTGTCGCGCTCGTGCTCGGCCGCCGCGATGCGCAGCACGCCCTCCCAGGTCATCACGCCCCCGTGGCGGGCGTTGCGCGTGGGCAGCACGCAGTCGAACAGGTCCACGCCCTCGGCGGCGCAGTCGACGATGTCCAGCGGCGTGCCCACGCCCATGAGGTGCACCGGGCGATCGGCGGGCAGCGCCGCCATCGCCGCGCGCAGCGCCACCAGCATCTCGTCGCGCCTTTCGCCGACCGACAGCCCGCCGATGCCGAAGCCCGGGAAGCCCAGCTCGGCGGTCGCGCGCGCACTGCGGGCGCGCAACTGCGGGTAGACGCCGCCCTGCACGATGCCGAAGAGCCGCTGTGCGTCGTGACGATGGGCGGCCAGCGAGCGCTCCGCCCAGCGCAGCGTGCGTTCGATCGAGCGCTCGACGTAGTCGCGCTCGGCCGGGCACGGGCAGCACTCGTCGAGCGGCATGGCGATGTCGCCGCCGAGCGTCATCTGAATCTGCACCGACAGCTCGGGGGTGAGCAGGATCTCGTGGCCATCGACCGGCGAGCGGAAGGTCACGCCTTCCTCGGTGATGCAGTTGCGGTCGGCGAGCGAGAACACCTGGAAGCCGCCGCTGTCGGTGAGGATGGGGCGGTCCCAGCGCATGAAGCGGTGCAGGCCACCGCAGTCCCCCACGACGTCCTCGCCCGGGCGCAGGTGCAGGTGGTAGGCGTTGGCGACGACGATCTGCACGCCCGCGGCGGCGATCTCACCGGGCGGGCAGGCGCGCACCGCGGCGCGGCTGGCACACGGCATGTACGCGGGCGTACGCACGACCCCGTGCGCCAGCTCCAGCGTGCCGGTGCGCCCGCGGCCGTCGGCCAACTGCTCGTCGATGGTGAAGCGCATGTGGCGGTCGCTCCCTCAGTGAATGAACATGGCGTCGCCGTAGCTGTAGAAGCGATAGCCGGCGGCCAGCGCGTCGCGGTAGGCGTGCAGGATGCGCTCGCGCCCGGCGAAGGCCGAGACCATCATGATGAGCGTCGAGCGCGGCAGATGGAAGTTGGTCAGCATGGCCTCGACGGTGCGAAAGCGGTAGCCCGGGTAGATGAACAGTTCGGTGCGCCCCGAGCCGGGCGCGATGGCTCCGGCCTCGTCCGCGACCGTCTCCAGCGCGCGCGTCACCGTGGTGCCGACGGCCACCAGCCGCCCCGAGCGCCCGTTGGCCAGCTCCGCCAGCTCGGGCGACACCTCGTAGTGCTCGGCGTGCATCACATGCTCCTCGACGTGCTCGACGCGCACCGGAAGGAAGGTGCCCAGGCCGACGTGCAGCGTGATCTCCCCCACGACCACGCCGCGCGCGCGGATCTGGTCGAGCAGCTCGGGCGTGAAGTGCAGGCCCGCGGTGGGCGCCGCAACCGCGCCGGGCCGGCGCGCGTAGACGGTCTGATAGCGCTCGCGATCCTCCGGCTGCGCCTCGCGGTCGATGTACGGCGGCAGCGGCGGCAGGCCGATCTCCTCGAGCAACGGCAGCAGCTCGCCCTCGTGCTCGAGATCGACCACGCGCACGCCCTGGGCCTCGCGGCCCACCACGCGCGCGACGAGGCGCCCGTCGCCGAACTGCACGGTCGCTCCCCGGCGCAGCGCCCGGCCGGGCCTGCCCAGCGCCCGCCAGCGCGTGCCCTCTACCGGCTCGAGCAGCAGCAGCTCCGCGCGTCCGCCGCTGGGACGCCGTCCGACCAGGCGCGCGGGGATCACGCGCGTGTCGTTGAGCACGAGCACATCGCCCGGCGCCAGCAGCTCCACGATCTCGGGGAAGCGCCGATGTGTGATCGCGCCGGAGCGCCGATCCAGCTCCAGCAGTCGCGAGGCATCGCGATGGTCGGCGGGATGCTGCGCGATGCGCTCGGGGGGAAGCTCGTAGTCGAAATCGCTCAGTCGCACGGAGGCCACCGGGAGGAATGTTCGCGGCGGGCCGGGCCCGAACCTGCCGCGGGCCGCCGGGGAGGCGACAGAAGCGCCCTCCGCCGGGAACTTGCCACCGGCGGCCGGGTGTTGAAGCCTGTGCGGGTCCGCAGCGGGCGTTGCCGCGCAGGCTGCGGGCGTGTCCGGGCGATGTACTCACGATGAGAGGGCGACTTGTGGATGAGATGGCGACCGATCCTCCTGCTGATGGCGCTGCTGGCGTGGACAGGCATCCTCGCGCTGGGCGGCTGCCGGGAGCAGAAGCAGCCGACCGAGATTGTCACCGAACGGCCGCCCGAGGAGGGGCGTGCCGACCACGAGCATGAGGGCGAGGCCGACCACGAGCACGAGGGCGAGGTGCCGCCCGACGCAGCGGCCGAGATGACGCCCGAGACGGCCGCGGTGCCTGGAGATGCGCTGCAGGGCCTGCAGATGGAGATCGACTACGATCGCTCGTACGCGACCATGGAGCTGGATCGGCTGCGCGGCGTGCTGATGGTGGGCACTGATGAGCAGAAGCGGCAGGCGCAGGCGATCCTCAAGGACCTGCTGCTGAACTCGAGGGTGGCGCAGGTGCGCCAGCAGGCGGCGGCGGTGCTGGGCACCATGCCGGCCGGGGCCGAGGATGCGCTCGCGCAGGCCGCGGAGACCGACCCGGAGTCGGGTGTGCGCGAGATGGCGATCTCTAGTCTGGCGCGCGCGCCGCTGTCGGAGAAGCTGATCGCGCTGCTGGCGCGGCTGCAGGACTCCGGGGACGCGGCGGTGCGCTCGGCGGCGCTGGGGGCGGAGATGACGGTGCGCCTGGCGAAGGAGAACCGGGAGACGATGCTCACCGCCGAGTGGGTGGCGCGGGTGCTGGCGCGGCGGCGCGATGACGCGACGGCGCAACTGCAGATGCAGCTCGTGCCCATCGGGCAGAAGGTGCTGCCGGTGGTCATCGAGGTGCTGGAGACCGCTGAGGACCCGGTGGCGCGCGCGGCGGCGGCGTGCACCGTCGGCCTGATCTGCGCGGGCACCAGCGAGCAGCAGCAGGAGTTCGCGCGGCTGGCCCTGGACATCAAGAAGCAGAGCATCCCGGAGTCGCACCCGGCGATCCTCGAAGGCGTGGCGCCGCTGGAACACGCGCTGCAGAACGATCCCGACTACCTGGTGCGCGCAAGCGCGGCGCAGGGCCTGGGCTACCTGGGGCAGGCGAGTTCGGCGCCGATCCTGGGTGAGGCGCTGCACGACCCGGAGGAGGAGGTGCGCTGGTGGGCGGCGCTGGCGCTGGCGGGAGTGCCGGGGCTGGCGGCGCTGGATGACCTGTCCTACGCGGCGACGAAGGACGAGTCCGACCGCGTGCGCGAGGCGGCGGTGCGCGCGCTGGGCTGGATCCACGACGAGGGGGCGCTGCTGCCACTGGTGCGCGCGACCGCAGACAGGTCGTCGGCCGTGCGCCAGGCGGCGGCAACGGAGCTGGGGCATTTCATCCAGCCGGCCGCGAGCGAGGCGCTGATCCAGCTCTTCAAGGACCCGAACGAGGATGTGCGCTGGGCGGCGGTGCTGTCGGTGGGCAACATGCGCAACCGGGAGGCCGCGCCCGCGCTGACCGAGGCGATGCGCGACCCGAGCCCGATGGTGGCCAACGCGGCCGAGCGCGCGCTGCAGCGCATGGGCATCGGCGAGCGCCGCTTCGGCACGCAGGAGGAGGAAGGCGGGGGCTGGGAGTAACGCCGCTGGGCTGATATCAGCGGCGGACGCGGCGGCGCCGGAAGGCGCCGCCGTTGTCGTTCGGGGCAACGGCGAGCCGCAGGCCGCAAGCGACGGCGGCGCGCCGGTCGTCGCCGTCATGGAGCGGCCGGGCTTCAGCCCGGCCGAGTCGTTTCCAGGACGACGAAGCGCGACGGCCATCGTCCTGCCGCCGTCATGCGGTTGGGCCGTGCTCGACGAGGCCCCAGGTGCTCGGGTCGCGATCCCAGGGGAAGTCGCGCGAGGTGCCCCAGTACTGCGTGCCGCGCCGGATGTCGTGCACGACGACCGCCATGCCGATGCGCAGCCCCTCCGCAGGCTCGTAGCCGTGCAGCGACTCGGGCGGGAAGGCCAGCTCGACCGCATAGCCGTCATCGCGCAGGCCGGCCGCCAGGCGGATCGCCCCGAAGTCCGGCTCGGGCGAGCGCTGCAACGCCCGCCGCATGCGCGCCTGCCAGATCATCGGGTCGCCGCGGGACCTGCCCGGCCGGGCGGGCAGGACGAACAGGTGGTAGCAGAACTGCGTGGCGCGGTGGCTGGTGCGCCCGCCGCGAGTGTCGATGAGCAGCTCCAGCGCATCGCCCGCGCGGGGGTTCTGCCGGTTGGTCACCACCGGCTCGTCCCTGGGGACATCGACCGCGACGTAGAGCCCGCCCTCGTTCCAGGCCAGGTAGACCCGCGCGAACTCCTCGCCGCCCGCCAGCTCGCCCAACGGCGCCATGAGCTGGCCGTCGTCCCAGTCGCCGAGTTTGCCGTCGATGCGCGCCGAGCGCTTACGCCATGGCGCGACTGCAACGGTCGTGAACAACGCGGCGGGCGGGAACTCCCAGTCTTCGCTCATGCGTCCGCCTCCGCCTGCGCCGCCAGCCCCTGCCGCATCATCTCAGCGAAGGCCTCGGTGCGCACCTCATCCTCGAAGAAGCCCCAGATGCTCACCAGGTCGTAGCCGCGCGCGCGGGTGTGCACACGCACGCGCGGGCCGCGCCCGTAGCGCGGCAGGCCCTCGATCTCGTTCCACGTCGGCAGCCCCAGCTCGCGCTCGAGCCGTTCCTGGTCGAAGAGGCCCTTGGGCACACGCAGTTGCAGGCGCACGTCCCAACGCCGGTCGGTCTGCGCGCGCGCGACCCAGTCGCCGGCACCGTTGCGCGCCAGCTCGACAAAGCGCTGGTTGGCCCAGTCGGCGTCCTTGACCCCCAGCGCCTGCGCGGCCAGCTCGACGAAGGCCTCGAGCGCGCCGGGCTCCCACTCACGCGGATCGCCCTCGGGCGTGCTCGGCCCCAGGTGCCAGGCACGGCCGTCGCGCTCCCACGGCCGCTCGACGCTGGCCGCCAGGGCGTTGAGGGCCTCGCGATGCTCACGCGCACGCGGCGGCGCCGCGACCGGCTGCCAGCGCGGCTCCTCACGCCGGCCGGCGGCCAGGGCCGCGCGCAGGAAGGGCGCGGTCGCCGACTCCTCAGACCGTGCGACCTCCTCGGGCGTCCCGGCCGCGACAACCCGTCCGCCCGCGTCGCCGCCGCCGGGGCCCAGGTCGATTACCCGGTCGGCGCACTTGATCACGTCGAGGTTGTGCTCGATGATGACGACCGTGCCGCCGGCCTCGACCAGGCGCTGGAGCACCTCCATGAGCTTGAGCACGTCGGCGCAGTGCAGGCCGGTGGTGGGCTCGTCGAGCAGGTAGACGACGCGGCCGCGCGTGGGCCGCGCCAGCTCGCGCGCGAGTTTCACCCGCTGTGCCTCGCCACCCGAGAGCATCGGCGCCGGCTGGCCCAGCGGCAGGTAGTCGAGGCCCACGTCCACCATGGTCTGCAGGATGTGCCGGATGCGCGGGAAGCTGTCGAAGTGCGCCAGCGCCTCACCGACGGTCATCTCCAGCACCTGCGAGATGTCCTTGCCACGGTACTTGACATCCAGCGTGGCGGCGTTGTAGCGCCGTCCCCCACACTGATCACACTCGACCCAGACGTCGGGCAGAAAGTGCATCTCCACCAGCCGCCGGCCCATGCCCTCGCACGCCTCGCAGCGCCCGCCGCGCTTGTTGAAGCTGAAGCGCTCGGGGCCGTAGCCGCGCACTACCGCCTCAGGCAGCATCGAGTAGAGTTCGCGCATCAGGTCGAAGACGCCGGTGTAGGTGGCGGGGCTCGAGCGCGGCGTCTGGCCGATCGGCGCCTGGTCGATGTTGATGACCGCGTCGAGCTGCTCGATGCCCACGATGCGCCGGTGGGCCCCGCCCACCTCCTGCGCGCCGTGCAGGTGGTAGGCCAGCTCGGGATAGAGGATCTCGTTGACCAGCGAACTCTTTCCCGAGCCCGACGGCCCGGTCACGCAGGTGAGCGCGCCCAGCGGCAGGTGCACGTCGATGTTGCGCAGGTTGTGATGGCGCGCGCCGATGATGCTCAGCCAGCCGTCGGCGCCCGTGCGCCCCCGCGGCGGAGGGGGCGGCTGCCGGCGCGTGGCAGGCACCGGCACCTGCAGCTCGCCGGTGAGGAGCTGACCGGTGCGCGAGCGCTTGCGCCGCTTGACCTGCGTCGGCGTTCCCTGCGCGACCACGCGCCCGCCGCCGGGCCCCGATCCCGGCCCGAGGTCGATGAGGTAGTCGGCCGCGCGCAGCGTCTGCTCATCGTGCTCGACCACCAGCGCGGTGTTGCCCATGTCGCGCAGGTTCTTGAGCGCGTCGAGCATGCGCTCGTTGTCGCTCGGATGCACGCCGACGGTGGGCTCATCCAGCACGTAGAGCACGCCGGTCAGGCCCGAGCCGATCTGCCCGGCCAGGCGCACGCGCTGGCTCTCGCCGCCCGACAGCGACGGCGCAGCGCGGTGCAGCGTCAGGTAGCCCAGACCCACATTCACCAGCAGGCGCAGGCGGCGGGTGATCTCGGCGAGCACGTCGGCGCCGACCTCGGCCTCGCGCTCGCTAAGCTCCAGGCTCTCGAAGAACGCCGCGGCCTCGTCCAGCGGCATCTCGCACAGCTCGACGATGGTGCGTCCGCGCAGGCGCGCCGCCGCGGCCTCGGCGTTCACGCGCCCGCCCGCGCAGACCGGGCAGGGCAGATCGCGCACGATGCGGCCGGCGCGACGGCGGAAGGCGTAGCTGAAGCGGCTGCTCTCCTCGATCGACGACACCAGCCCGTGGAAGCGCACGCGCAGACGCTCATCGACCGCGAACTCACGCTCACCGGTCCCGAGCATGAGCAGCCGCCGGTGCTCGTCCGAGAGGCGCTCGAAGGGCGTGTCGAGGTCGAAGCCGTTGCCCCGCGCCACCGCCTCGAGAATGCGCTCGAGCAGCGAGCCCGGCTGCAGCTCGCCCCAGGGGCTGAGCGCGCCGTCGCGGATGGACAGCTCGGGGTCGGGCACCAGCGCGCGCTGGTCGGCGCCGCGGCGCACGCCCAGGCCCTCGCACTCGGGGCACCAGCCCTCGCGGTGGTTGAAGCTGAAGCCGCGCGGGGTGAGCGGCTCGTAGGCGGCGCCGCAGGCCTCGCAGGAGAAGTGCTGGGAGAAGGCACGCTCGCGGCCGTCGTCGGCCTCGGCGACGACCAGCCGACCGCCGCCGAGGTCCAGCGCGGTCTCCACCGCTTCGACCAGGCGCGAGCGGCGCGTCTCGGCAAGGTCGATGCGGTCGATGACCACCTCGACGCGGTGGCGCCGGCGCCGGCGAATTGTGCGCTCCAGCGGCAGGCGCTCGACCTCGCCGTCGATGCGCACGCGCACCCAGCCCTCACGCTGCAGGCGCGCGAACAGCTCCGCGTACTCCTCGTTGCCGCGTGGCTCGACGGGCGCCAGCATGAGCACGCGCGTGTCCCGGAAGCCGGCCAGCACACCGTCGGCGATCTGATCGCGGGTCTTCGCTCCGACCTGCGCCCCGCACTCGGGGCAGTGCGGCGTGGCCAGGCGCGCGAAGAGCACGCGCATGTAGTCGTAGATAGTGGTGACCGTGCCCACGGTCGAGCGCGGGTTCTTGGACGGCTGCTTCTGATCGATGGCGATCGCGGGCGGCAGGCCGGTGACGCGGTCCACCTTGGGCTTGTCGATCTGCCCGACGAACTGCCGCGCGTAGGATGAGAGCGACTCGACGTAGCGGCGCTGACCCTCGGCGTAGATGGTGTCCAGCGCCAGCGAGGTTTTGCCCGAGCCGCTCACGCCGGAGATCGCGGTCAGCTTGTGCCGCGGCACGCGCACATCGATGGCGCGCAGGTTGTGCTCGCGCGCGCCGGTGACCTCGATGTCCCCGGTCTTCACCCCGCGCCGACGCCGCGCCGAACGCACGTCCGCCCCCTCGATCTCCCCGCCGCCGAGCACCTCGCGCAACATCGCGCCGGTGTGGGACTCGGGGCAGGCGGCGACCTGCTCGGGCGTGCCCGCGACCACGATGCGCCCGCCCTCGGCGCCGCCCTCGGGCCCGAGATCGATCACCCAGTCGGCGCTCTTGACGATGTCCGGCTGGTGCTCGACGACGACCACTGTGTTGCCCTCGTCCACGAAGCGGTTGAGCACGTTGAGCAGGTGCTGCACATCGGCGAAGTGCAGGCCGGTGGTGGGCTCGTCGAGGATGTAGAGGCTGCGGCCCGAGCGCGGGCGCACAAGCTGCTCGGCCAGCTTGACGCGCTGCGCCTCGCCGCCCGAGAGCGTCGGCGCGGGCTGGCCGATGCGGATGTAGCCCAGGCCCACGTCCGTCATGATCTGCAGCATGTGCCGGATCTTCGGGATGTTGCCGAAGTGCTCGATGGCCTCGCACACCTCCATCTCGAGCACGTCGGCGATGGTCCTCCCGCGGTAGCGCACGGTGAGCGTCTCGGCGTCGAAGCGCCGGCCGCCGCAGGCCTCACACGTGACCCACACGTCGGCGAGGAAGTCGGACTCGAGCTTGATGGCGCCGTGGCCCTTGCAGGCGGGGCAGCGCCCGGCCTCGGTGTTGAAGCTGAAGCGCCCGGCCCGCCAGCCACGCCGGCGCGAGTCGGGCAGGCGGGCGTAGAGCGCGCGGATGTGATCGAAGACGCCCACGTAGGTGCCGGGGTTGCTGCGCGGCGTGCGGCCGATGGGGTCCTGGTCGATGAGCACGACCTTCTCGAGGTGCTCCAGGCCCTCGATGGCGTTGTGGTCGCCGGGCTCGGCCTGGGCGCCCTGGAGCGCGCGCGCGAGCGCCGGGTGCAGCGTGTCGCTGACCAGCGAGCTCTTGCCCGAGCCGGAGACGCCGGTGATGGCGATCAGCCGCCCGAGCGGGAACTCGACGTCGAGGTCGCGCAGGTTATTGTGCCGGGCGCCGCGCAGCACCAGGCGCTCGCCGTTGCCGTTGCGCCGGCGCTCGGGGATGGGGATGCGCAGCCGCCCGGAGAGGTAGCCGCCGGTCAGCGACGCGGCGCTGCGGGCGATCTGCTTCGGTGTCCCCTCGGCGACCACCTCGCCGCCGCGCTGACCGGCCCCCGGGCCGAAGTCCACCACGTGGTCGGCGGCGCGGATGGTCTGCTCGTCATGCTCGACGACCACGATAGTGTTGCCGGTGTCGCGCAGGTGCTCGAGGGTCTTCAGGAGCTGGCCCTGGTCGCGATGGTGCAGGCCGATGCTGGGCTCGTCGAGGATGTAGAGCACATCGACCAGCCCGCTGCCCACCTGCCCGGCGAGTCGGATGCGCTGGGCCTCGCCGCCCGAGAGCGTCGGCGCGGTGCGGTCGAGACTCAGGTAGTCGAGCCCCACGTCGCCCAGGAAGCGCAGGCGCGCGGTGATCTCCTTGAGCGCGTCCTCAGCGATCATCGCCTCCGCGCCGGTGACCTCGAGCGCGTCGAAGAACGCCCGCGCGTCGGCGACGGTCATCTGCGCGAGGTCCGCGATCGACGCGCCGCCGATGGTGACCGCGAGGCTCTCGGGGCGCAGCTTGCGGCCGCCGCAGGTCGAGCAGGTGCCGGTGCGCATGGCCGCCTCGAACTCGCGGCGCAAGATCGGCGCCCGCAGCCGTCGGTAGCGCCGCATGAGCGAGGCCAGCAGGCCCTCCCACGGATCGGCGTGGCGCCACTCCCAGCCGTGCCGCGGATGGCGGAAGTAGAACTCGATCAGCTCGCCGCCGGAGCCGTAGAGCAGGTGGTGGCGCTGCTCCTCGCTCAGCTCCTGCCACGGCGTGTCGATGGTGAAGCCGTAGTGCTGCGCGACGCCCTCGATCCAGTGCCGCCAGCGGGCGTTGGAGAGCGAGCGCATCAGGGGAATGGCGCCGCCGCGCAGCGAGCGCTCGGGATGGGTGACCAGCAGCTCGGGCACCAGCTCCCGGCGCTCGCCCAGGCCGTCGCAGTCGGGGCACATGCCCTTGGGCGAGTTGAACGAGAAGTGCGCGTGGGTGGGCGTCTCGAAGCTCAGCCCGCAGTCGGCGCAGGCGAAGCGCGCGGACAGCATCAGCTCCTCGCCGCCCTCGACCGCGCAGATCGCGGTGCCCTCGGACAGCTCCAGCGCCTGCTCGACGGCGTCGGCGATGCGCGCGCGCTGGCGGCCGCCGACGGTCACGCGGTCGGTGACGACCTCGATGTCGTGGAAGCGCCGGCGGTCCAGCTCGGGCGCGTGGCGCAGCTCGATGACCTCACCGTCCACGCGCGCCCGGGCGTAGCCGCGGCGCAGCATGTCCTCGAACAGGTCCTGGAACTCGCCCTTCTGCCGGCGCGCGACCGGGGCCAGGATCATCGCCCGGGTGCCCTCGGGCAGCGCCAGGATGCGCGCCACGATGGCATCGCGCGACTGACTGCCGATCTCGCGCCCGCACTGCGGACAGTGCGGCACGCCGATGGCGGCGTAGAGCACGCGCAGGTGGTCGTAGATCTCGGTGATGGTGGCGACGGTCGAGCGCGGGTTGTGGCTGCGCGCCGCCTGATCGACGGCGATGGTGGGCGTGAGGCCATCGATCTCGTCCACGTCCGGGCGGGGCAGGTCGGCGAGGAACTGGCGCGCGTAGTTCGACAGCGACTCGACGTAGCGCCGCTGCCCTTCGGCGTAGAGCGTGTCGAAGGCCAGCGACGACTTGCCCGAGCCGCTGACGCCGGTGAAGGCGATCAGCCGGCCCTTGGGCAGGTCGAGATCGACGTCCCGCAGGTTGTGCTGGCGGGCGCCGCGGATGCGGATCGTGTCGGACACGCAGGGGTCACTCCGATGGTCGTATCACGGGCCGGCAGCGCAGGTCGCGGAGCCCGCGCGCCGTCCGTGCGTTGCCGGGATTCTATCGGAACATATGTTCGACGTCAAGGCGTTCATGGATGGCGCGGGCAACGGCGCGCGCCTCGCTCCATGACGCCCCGGTGGCCGCTCGGGTTCGCGCCGCAGACGCGTGCGATTGCGTGCGAGCGATCTTCGAGCAAGTGGCTACCAGCCCGATGGCTTCGAGAAGCTGCCTCGGGCGTCAGTGAGGGTGCTGGGGAAGGCAGATGCGCGGAGTTTCGACTTCGTGAGGCTGAAGACGTTGGTCGCGGCCCTCCTGAGCTTGGCCGTCTGCACTTTCCTGTTCGGGGTGTATACGAAGACCGGCTTGCCTATCTCCTGTGTGACGATGCGAATGGCCTCGTAGAGATCCGAGTCCGCAGACAGAACCACTGCCAAGTCGAATGTCCTACCAGGGTCTGACTGGTGTGCATCATTCACGAGGTGGACTGCGAGATTGACGTCAGTGCCCTTCTCCTCGCACCGCAGGACCTTCATCATGACCGGCCTGACGCCAGTGACGCTGCAGCCCCGCCTATCCAGCTCCCGCAAGGTCTCAACGGACTCGTGCAGTGGCATCGTCCGTGGGTGGCTCGTGAACTGGCCCTCAATGCGCTGCAGGCAGGGGATCGTGTCAAGTGCACGCCAGTAGAGCCGCTGCCTTCTCTGCTGATCGGGGTCGTCAGGCCTGTTCTCCACAAGGGCTGTGAAGTACTTGATGCGGTCTATGGTATCGTTCCTTCGTATCCGCTGACTCAGTTGAAGGAGGTCCAACCACTTGCAGCCCGCCGGCTTCGCGGCCCCATGGTACAGGTTGAACCCGTCGACATAGACCCAGCAGCGCATTGGGCAGCGCCCCCCACAAACGGCAGAGGCCACTTCGAGAGAAGTGGCCTCCAGCCCACGTGAAGACGTGGGCGGGTTCATGTGTGTCGGGGTCTATTATAGACTTCGTTGAGCGCCTGAGTCAAGGACTACCCGGGATCCACAGGCTAGCGTCAAGGCCATCCGGCTCCAACGGTGGCCACCTGCCGCCCCACCGTTTCCATGACGCCGCGGCCGACGGGCGGGTTCGTCCCCCGGACGCGTGCGGCCCCGCCGGAGCGGGGCCGCACGAGAGCTTCGTTCGTCCGGTCAGGCTAGCTGCCGCAGACCCACTCGAGGAACTCGTCGTAGGCCTCGCCGAACTGCTTGAGCGTGCGCGCAGACGGGACGAAGTCGATGAACTCCGACGGCTTCATCCCATCAGGCTCGTAGGCCTGGCGGAAGATCTTCGACTTCATCAGCTTGTCGAGGTAGCCGTCGGGCAGCTCGGTCCAGATGCCGTCGGGGTCGATCTCTCGCGGCTCGGACTCATAGTCGTCGACCTTGTCCGGGAAGATGGTGATGAACAGCGGCAGGTCGCCGTTGTTGGTGCCCCGCTCGATGTTCCACGGCCCGCGCCCCGAGGCGCCCAGCGGGAAGCTCTTCTTGAAGCCCAGCCCGCCCCGCGCCGGCGGCTCGCACAGGATGCCGACGTCGCGTTGGCGGATGGCGGTGGTCGCCCACTTCTTGACCTCTTCCCAGTCGGAGACCCCGGCCTCCTCCAGCTCCTCGCCCACGGGATCGTCGAGGCGCCCGTCCATCTGGGTGCGGAAGCTCACCGGAGCGGTGCTGTTGGCCTCGATGGCGCCCGCGAAGGCGATCTGCTGGGGCAGGGAGTAGTTGACGGTGACGTTGACGCCCATGCCCCTGGCGGTCATGCGCTCGCCGGCGGGGATGCCCGCCTCGGTCGCGGGAATCTTGAAGACCGTGTTGGGCACCCCACCCAGCTCGTCCTCGAGCTGCGCATAGACCCAGCTCGCCTCTTCGACCATCGTGTCGGCGTTGCTGGCCTCCTTGGGGTTGAGCTGCAGACTCACGTAGCCCAGCCGGCCCTCGGTGATCTCCCAGATGGGACGCAGCAGCCTGGCGTTGTGCACGACGACCTGGATGGTCATGGCATAGGCCAGCGTCACCGGGGTGGCCTGCGCGCCCAGCTTGGCCCGCAGGGCGTCGCGCACCGGTGTCCAGTACTCGGGGTCCTCCTTGCGCGCGATGTCCACCAGCACCGGGTTGGTGGTGACCAGGATGGCGCCGCGCTGCATGGCCTTGCGCAGGCCGGAGGCGTAGTCGTTGCCCCAGTAGGTGTTCAGCTCGCCCGCGAGGGTCATGCGCGTGAGCTTCACCAGGTTGCTGGTGGCCAGCGCGGCGGCCTCATCCTGTGCGCGCTGCATCTCGGCCCCGGCGCCCAGCTCGTCCAGCAGCGCCAGGTTGGCCTGGAACTGCTCATCGAGCTGCGCGTCGGTCACCACGGAGGCCCCGTGGCGCTCGGCGTTCTGAAGGTTCCATGCCGGCAGCAGCGACTTCAGGTCGATGGCGCTCTCGGCGATCGTCTCCGCGATCTCGGCCTTGCCCGCCTCGCTGGCGGCGGCGTAGTCCTTCTTCACCTCGGCCCGGAAGTCGTCCAGCCTGTCGCTCAGGTCGCCGGGAACCGTATGGAACATCAGGTCCTGCAGAATGGCTGTCTGCTCGTTGGTCATCCTCAACGCTCCTCGATTCATATGAGTGACGAAACGCCGCAGGGGATGCGGCGCTGGTTACGGCTGCCGCGTCCCACCCGAGGGTCGTTCTTCGCCGGTGAACCGGTAATCCCTCCATTGGTCCGGGCGAATGGCCGACATACCAGAATCATCGGGCGCACGCGGCAGGAGGCCTGCCCGGCGAGCGCGTCGAATTGCTCTGCGGCAGCCACGGCTGCGCGGGGGATCGTCCACTGCCGACCGCAAGGAGGAGGTCCACCGTGACCGCAATCGCACGCTCGACGCACCCGGCGGCCAAGCGCCACCTGCTTCAGCCACTGGTCGCGGCCATGGTCATGTGCGCGCTGGTCCAGCTCTTCCCGCAGACGCTGGCCCCGGCGGAGGCGCAGGCGCTGGCGCCCGACCTGGTGACGAGGATCAAGGACGCGGTCGTGCTGATCGACGTTACCCTCACCGCGCCGGGCATGGAGACGGGCGCCACCGGCAGCGGCTTCGTCATCTCGCCCGACGGCCAGATCATCACCAACGCGCACGTGGTGTCCACGATGATCGAGGACGAGCTGGGGGGCACCACAGTCGCCGAGAGCCGCGTAGTGCAGGTGATCTTCCACCCGGGAACCCCCGACGAGGCGGCCTGTCCCGCGCAGGTGCTGCGCGAGAACCACGACCTTGACCTGGCGCTGCTCAAGATCAACCTGGCCACGCCCGCCTTCCTCGAGCTGGGCGACTCGGACGCGGTGGTCGAGACCTCGCGCGTCTACGCCTGCGGCCATCCCCTGGGATTGCGCGAGATCTCCATCCGCACCGGCACCGTCACCGCCCATCGCACCTGGGAGGGCCGGCCCTACATCGAGCACGACGCCTCCGCCGAGGAAGGCAACTCCGGCGGACCGGTGGTTACCGACCAGGGCCAGGTCATCGGCGTGCACACGCTCACGCTGGTCAGCTCGGGGATGCTCACCAAATTCGCCATCCCGTCGAACGTGGTGAGCGCCTGGCTGGCAACGCCACCGTCTGAGGACCCGGACATCCCCATCCCGGGCGGGGCCATCCGCGAGCTGCTGGCGGCCACGAACCTGATCTACAACGATGAGGGCGACGGCAGCTTCGGCATCCCCTATGACAACGGCGTCACCATCCACGCGCACCAGTACGAGGACTTCCTGCGCCTTTACGGCGAGCTGGGCGAGCTGCCGCGGGGCGACGCGGCGGAGCAGGGCCGACTCGCGCTCGAGGCGCTGCGCTTCAACTACACCGACCCGGTCGGACGCATCAGCCTGTGGGACCGCGGCGAGGAGGGGCGGTGGCTCTATTGGGAGTGCCAGGTGCCCATGTCCAGCGCCACCGGCGACTACCTGGCGACCATCGCCCTGGTGGGGGCCAACCAGGTCGCGCGCTGGGATCAGGTGCTCGCCGGCCAGATGCCCGGGGAGCCCAGCGAGCTGTACCCCGGCGGCGATGAGGCGACGCTGCTGGCGCGGCTCAAGCAGCAGATCGAGGCCGCCGACCTGCACTACGAGGAGGGCGAGAGCTACTTCAAGCTGCCCTACGACAACGGGGTCGATGTCTACACGCAGATCTACAAGGGCGTGGTCTACACCTACGCCTACACCGGCGGCATGCCGGGGGCGGACGAGGCCGAGCAGGGGCAGATCGCCATCGCGCTGCTCAAGCGCAACTGGGCGGACCCGTTCGGGCGCCTGAGCCTTGACGGGGACTTCGACCTGGTGTGGGAGTCGCAGGTGCCCGCGGACTTCCTCACGCCCGACTACCTGGCGATCATCGGCGCGACGGCGGCGACCCAGGTCGCCGACTTCCTGGAGGTCTACGGGCGTGTGCCCTTCAACGGGTAGCGGGGGGCAACGGCGCCTGGCCTGTCTGCCATCCCCTTACTCCGCGCCGCCGGTCAGGCTCTGCGCCTTCGCGTGCGCCCATGCGGATATCCAGGGGATGCCCGGCCGCCGCCCGATCAGCACCTCGGTGCCGTAGATCAGCGACATCAGCAGGGCGAAGGCCAGCACCAGCACGAGCTTGATCAGGCTCGCCGCATTGCACACCGCCTCGGCGGTCGGACCCTCGCAGGTGCCGGCCCACACCGACGCCCCCAGCAGCACGGCGTTGACCGCCGCCACGACCAGGCTCCAACCCACCGACGCGTAGGCGTTGTAGGCCAGCTCCTCCCGCCGGCGCACGGCGTGGAGGTTCAGCAGCAGCAGCGGCAGCAGCGCGGTCAGATAGCCCAGCCACGCGAAGTAGCACGCGCCGAGGACCATGCGCACGCCGGGGTCATCCCACCGGCGGGGCGGATGCACGCGCACCAGCGCGTGGCGGTCGTCGCCGCCCGCCACCTCGCTGGCCTCCCCATCATCATCGGTTGTCGGCGTCTCCGCCCCATGCGGGTCGCTCATGGCCGCTCCCTGCAATTGCACCGGCCGACCCCGCGGGCCGGCCGGGCGCGACGTCGGCGCCATCGCTGGCGCTACCTGGCCTGGCTGTCCGCCAGGTCCGATATCAGCGGGATGCGCACCGGCTGTTTCGTGCTGGCCTTCACCGCGAAGACGATGGACATGACCAGCGCGACCACCCACCACACCGCTCGCAGCAGGCGCAGCGGCCAGATCAGGATGCCGGGAATGCCCAGCAGGCCCGAGATGGCCAGCACGAACTGCAGCACCAGCAGCCCGACCACGACCGCGAGGCCCCAGAACAGGCCGTTGAAGGCGTGGTAGCGCATGAACGCCGAGCGCTTCATGTCGGCGCTGATGAGCGGGATGATGGGCAGGATGAAGCTGATGGGCGGGAGCATCCCGGCGAAGTAGCCCGCCGCGGCCAGGCCGGTGCTCTCGCCCGGAATGCCGGTCGCCGCCTCCTGCTCGCCGCGCGGCGGCAGCTCCACACCCGGCGCGCTCTCCGCCGGCGCCGGCCCCGCGGCGGGTGCGGCCCGCGGCGGCATTTCGCTGTCGCCCACGGCCTGCGGGAGGTGCTCCGCGCAGTATGACTTGCCGTCCGGGCCGACCTGGCGGCACTCCTCGCACAACTCATCGCCGCAGGTCACGCATAGCGCCGCGGCCTCGCGATCCGGATGGTTGACGCACGCCATCGTGAGCGCCCCTTTCGGTGTGTGCGCACGGCAACGGCCGACGCGTGTGAACACACGTCGCTGCGAACGACGCGCGCCTATGGCAACGTCAGGCGAGGCGCCGGTCCCCGCCCGCCAGGGCGGCACGGCAACGGCAGACGCTAGCCCTCCAGCATCTCCCCGAGGTCGCCGAGGTCGGCGGGAAGGGCGATCGGCTCGAGGGCCTGCGCCTCCACGTCGCCGTCGGTCAGGCGCACCTCGATCTGCCGCTGCCACTGCGGGTCATTCACGGCGTCCACGTCCGCGCGGTAGTGGGTGCCGCGCGACTCGGTGCGCATGCGCGCCGGGACGGCCACGCACTGGCCCAGCAGCGCCAGATTGCGTACCTCGGCGCGGCGGCGCAGCGATCCGCGCGCGCTGGCGATGCGCTCCCGGGCCTCGCGTGCGGCGGTGTGCGCCGCACCCAGGCTTTCGGCGGTGCGCACCACGGAGGCACCCTTCCACATCTGCCACGACAGGTCGGCGAGCACCTCGTCGGCGTCGGCGCCGTCGCCCTCGCCGCCGAGCTGGTCGAGGCCGCGCTGCGCCGCGTCGCGCACGACGTCCGCGTCGGCGACATGGCCGACCGCCGCGGCCGAAGCCCCGGCGCGCCGCCCGAACACCTGCGAGTCGGCCAGCGCGTTGCCGCCCGGCCGATCCGCGCCATGCTGCCCGCCGCCGTTCTCGCCGCACGCGCACAGGCCGGGGATGATCGTGCGCCCGTGCTCGTCCATACGCACGCCGCCGTTGAAGTGCTGGATGGCCGGCGCGAACTCGACGGCCTCCTTGCGCAGGTCGAGCCCGTGCTTGAGCAGGTGCTCGAAGGGCACGCGGGCGTCGGTCTCGATGACCTCATGCGAGTGGTGTGCCAGCGTCATGAAGACGCCGCGGTGCTCGGTGCCGCGCCCCTCGCTGATCTCGGTGAACACGCCCACGTCCACCCACTTGCTGGCGTTGCGCACCGTAAACGGATAGGAGACGCCCTTGAGGTAGATGGCCTGCTCGATGTCCGCGCCCTCGGGGACGTAACGCGGGATGAACTCCTCGCCCAGCACATTGGTGATCTTCGGGTGCAGGCGCCAGAAGACGCCCGAGAGCGCGAAGTTGATGGGGTGCACGATGCTGGGCCCGATCTGGATGAACTCGAAGTTCACCAGCGGTACGCCCGCGCGCAGGGCCATGGCGTAGCCGTCGCCGGTGGCGCCTCCGGGGAAGACGTTGATGGCGAACAGCTCGCCCGCACCGCCCGCGGCCAGCACGACCGCGGGGGCGACCACGCCGAAGGGCTCGTCGTTGGCCATCCCGACGCCCCACGCGCCGTGCACCTGGCCGCCATCGACCGCGAGGTCGACGATCATGGTCCGGGGCAGGAACTCGACCGAGCCCGGGCCGGTCTGGTTGAGTTCGCGGCACTGGTCCATGAGTACCCGGACGATGATCGGGCCGGTGTCGGCGCCGCGGCCGCAGGCGCGGGGGTAACGGGCACCGTCGCTGAGGATCTGCCGGAAGCCGCCGTTCTCATCGCGGTCGAAGTTGCCACCCCAGTCATCCAGCTCCTGGAAGCGCTCGGGGGCCTCGAAGGCGATGGCGCGCGCCAACTCGGGCGTGCACAGCAGCCCGCCCTTGACCATGATGTCAATCCAGTGCTCGCGCGGGGCGTCGCGCGGATCGGCGTGCCCGAAGGCCGCGCCGAAGGCCATCCAGTCGGAGGCGGCGGTATAGGTGGTGCCCGACGCGCCCGGTATGCCCTTGTTCGAGACGATGACCTTCGCGCCCGCGCGCGCCGCCTCCAGCGCCGCCCGCAGGCCGGCTCCGCCCGCGCCCACCACCAGCACATCACACTCGTGCATGCGCATCGCGTGTCCTCCTGTCGTCAGGTGCACAGGCAGCCGGGCCCCATGGCCGAGGCCCGGCTGCTCCGGATCGCGTACGGCCCGCCGCGTCTACCAGCCGAGCGCGTCGAAGCACATGGGGCCGATGCCCATGCTTCCGGTGGGCTCCATGCGCGCCACGGCCTCATTGTAGACGGCCTCGAGGTAGACGTTGGTCTCGACGTCGGTGCCGCAGACCTTCTTGTCGCCGCCACGCACCTTGTCGGCGGCCGCGTCGAAGAACTCGTAGCGGCCCTGCGAGCCGGCCACCAGGAAGGCGGTGTTGATGTTGGTCTTGCCGACCAGGCCGCGCGCCACGCCCGCCGAGCCGGTGCCGCCGTGCTGCGCGAACGGCGCGTAGATGCCGGTGCGCTCGATGATGCGGCGCTGCACGGTCTCGAGCTTGCGCATGTCGATCTCGTGCTTCTCACCCGCGACCGCGGCGTGCTTCATGCCGATGTCGTAGGCCAGGCCCTCGGCGCCGGTGTAGCTGATGAAGGCGGCGGCCAACTCGGCGAAGGCATCCAGCTCGGCGTCGCTGAGCTGCTCGTACTCGACCTCATCGCCGCTCTGGCCGGTCTCGCCCAGCTCGGCCTCGAGCATCATGTCCATGTTGCCCAGGCCATCGCGTACCGCCTCGGCGATGTCGCGCGTGATGGCGAAGTCGAGCACCGGCGGGATACCCTCGGTGTCGATCATGCCCCAGGCAGGCCGCATGATGTCCACGGTGCCCATGAAGTCGGAGACGAAGGCCTTGTAGTCATCGCTGGACAGGTAGGCCTCGTACTTGCCCGCCAGCTCGGGGGTGAGTTCCTCCACCTGGTCGGTCAGCCCGGCGTCCTGCAGGTAGCTCCAGGCGGCATCGACCTTGTCGCGCGTGCCGGTGGGGCAGGCGCGCTGCCGGTACTCCCTGTCGGGATCGAACTTGGGCACGGCGAAGTGGTCGAGCGAGACCGCGACCAGGTCGGCGCCGAAGACGCGCGCCTCGCCGGCGATCCAGTCGATGTTGGCCTGCGCGCCGTAGAGCGCGGGGTTGCCGCGGTAGCCCAGGCCCTCGGGGGCGAAGATCTTGCCGGGCAGCCCGCCGATCTTGGTGTTGGAGTTGTGCGAGAACTGGACGATGATCGGCGACTGGTCACCCAGCGCCGACAGCATCACGAAGGCGCGCGTCTGCCACCAGTTGTTGGAGTTGGCGGCCAGCAGCGTGATGCGCTCGCCCTCGGACTTGAGCGCCAGGCCATCGTCGAACGGACACAGGGCGTCGAAGATCGTGCGCAGCTCACGTCCGGTCAGTAGTGCTCCCATCGTTGATCCACCCTCCAGGGGTTGTCTCGTGCTCCGGGCCTTCGGTCAGGAAGCCATGAGGCACGCGTACAGGTGCGGGTTGCCGACGGCCTGATGGCCGCGCGGCCCGGCCCGCTGTCACGATCGCTCTATCGCTCTATCGACCCGCGCCCGGGCGCACGGCGGCCTCAGGCCACGGTCACATCCTCGCACAGGAACACGTCCTGGATGGCGTTGAGCAGCTTGACGCCCTCGCTCATGGGCCGCTGGAAGGCCTTGCGACCCGAGATGAGGCCGGTGCCGCCCGCGCGCTTGTTGATCACCGCGGTGCGCACCGCCTGCGCCAGATCGCTCTCGCCGGCGGACGCTCCGCCCGAGTTGATCAGCCCCACGCGGCCCATGTAGCAGTTGACCACCTGCCAGCGGGTCCACTCGATGGGGTTGTCGGGGATCAGCTCACCGTTGTAGAGCCGATCGTCGGTGCGCCCGTACTTGCCACCCGCGGCGGCCGCCATCGCCGGGTAGCCGCCGTTGTTCTCGGGCTGCTTCTGCTTGACGATGTCCGCCTCGATGGTCACGCCCAGGTAGTTGGCCTGGCCGGTGAGGTCGGCGGACAGGTGGTAGTCTTGCTCGCGCCTGAACTCGCTGTTGCGCAGGTAGGTCCACAGCACGGTGAACATGCCCAGGTCATGGGCCAGCTCGAAGGCGGCCGTGACCTCCTGCATCTGGCGGTCGCTCTCGGGCGAACCGTAGTAGATGGTGGCGCCGATGGCGGCCGCGCCCAGCTCCCACGCCTGCTCGACCGAGCCGTAGAACACCTGATCGGCGGTGTTGGGGAACTGCAGCAGCTCGCTGTGGTTGAGCTTGACGATGAACGGGATGCGGTGGGCGTAGCGCCGGCTCACCGCCCCCAGCACGCCCAGCGTGGACGCCACCGCGTTGCAGCCACCCTCGATGGCCAGCTCCACGATGCGCACGGGGTCGAAGTAGTCCACGTTGGGCGCGAACGCCGAGGCCGCGCTGTGCTCGATGCCCTGGTCCACCGGCAGGATGGACAGATAGCCCGTCCCGGCCAGCCGCCCGTGGTTGAACACGCGGCGCATGCTGGTGAGCACGCGCGTCGAGCGGTCGGTGTCAATGAGCACGCGCTCGACGAAGTCCGGCCCCGGCAGGTACAGCCGGTCGCGGCTCACGCCCGTGCACTCGTAGTCGAGCAGGCCGCGGTCGTCGCCGAGCATCTCCGCCATCTGATCGATCGTCATCGCACAGACCTCCCACGCCACCTGGCCCTGAACGCATGGGTCACAAGATTCCAGTTTCCCCGGGCGTAGGGGGTAGTCCTCCCTGGCGAAACGACCTCCTCACCCCGCGGCCGCGGCGCCGGCAACGGCGCGCGGGAGGCGCGGCGGGCGCTACGCCCCGAACTCCTCCCACTCCATGGCGTCGAAGCGCACGATGTCGCGCAGCACGTCATAGCGGCGCGCCAGCTCGGCCTGGTCGAGACGCTTGAGGCCGTCGAGGCTGAAGCCCTCGCAGCATGCCGAGGCGATCACTGTGCCGAAGGCCACCGCGCGGCGCAGTTCGGTGCTGCAGCAGTCGTCCCGGCGGGCCAGCAGCCCGATCATGCCGCCCGCGAAGCTGTCGCCCGCGCCGGTGGGATCGACCACGTTGGGCAGCGGGTAGGAGGGGATGCTGAAGTAATCGTCGCGTGAGACCAGCGTGGCCCCGTACTCGCCCTTCTTGATCACCAGCAGGCGCGGGCCCATGTCGAGCACCCGATCGGCCGCCTCGGCGAGGTTGGGCGTGTCGGCGAGCTGGCGCGCCTCGGCGTCGTTGAGCAGCGCCAGGTCCACGCGCGCGAGCACCTCGGCCAGCGCATCGCGCTCATGCTCGATCCACAGGTTCATGGTGTCGCACATCACGAAGCAGGTATCGTGGAGCTGATCGAGCACCGCGAGCTGCACCTGCGGCTGGATGTTCGCCAGGAAGCAGTAGCGGCTGTCGCGCCAGCTCCCGGGCAGCGTCGGATTGAAGTCGGCGAAGACGTTCAGCTCGGTCGCGAGGGTCTCACGGTCCGACAGCGCGTAGTCGTAGACGCCGCGCCAGTAGAACGACTTGCCGTCAGGCACGCTCTCCACGCCCTCGAGGTCGGCGCCGCGGGCGGCCAGGAACTCCAGCGCCTCCTCGGGGAAGTCGCCGCCCACCACGCCGACCACACGCGGCGGCGCCAGCAGGCTCGCGGCGGCGGCGGCGTAGACGGCCGCGCCGCCCACGACGCGCTCCACCTCGCCGAACGGCGTCTTCACGCTGTCGAGCGCCATCGATCCGACAATGACCATCTCGGCCACGGGCGGCCCTCCTCGGGGCAACGCGTGCGGTGGCGGGCAGGGGCTACTTGCTCTCAGGTGCGTCCGCCGGGCCGACACCCACGTCGTGTGAGCCCGGCGAGAAGACGGCCTTGCGCAGGGTCATCATGAACAGGCGCGGCAGTGCCGCCAGACGCGGCAGGCGGCGCGGCTCGAGCATGGTGCGGTAGAGCCACTCCAGGCCCCAGCGCTGCATCCAGGCAGGGGCGCGCTTGACCTTGCCCGCGACCACATCGAGGCTGCCGCCCACGCCCATGCACACCGGGACCTGCAGCTCGTCGATGTGGGCGCGGATCCATTTCTCCTGCTTGGGGATGCCCATGGCCACGAAGAGCGCCGCCGGCTCGGCGCGCTGGATCTCGGCGACGATCTGCGGCTCATCCTCCGGGGCGAAGTAGCCGTGATGGCGGTAGGTGACGCGCAGGCCGGGGTAGCGCGCCTCGAGCACGCGTGCCGCCTCGTCGGCCACGCCGGGCGCGGCACCCAGCAGGGCGACCGGTCGGCCCAGGCGCGCACAGATCTCGCACAGTTGCTCCATCATGTCCACGCCGGGGACGCGGTTGCTGACCGGAAAGTTGAGCAGGCGGGCGCACAGGACCACGCCCTGGCCGTCCATGGTGGCCAGGTCGGCCTCGTTGATGATGGTGCGCAGCTCCTCGTCCTCCTGCGCGCGCACGATGGCGGAGGTGTCGGAGGTGACGATCATATGCGGGCCGCCCTCGCGGATGAAGCCCTCGGCACGCTCCAGCGCCGCCTCCATCGACAGCGGGTGCAGGCGCACGTTGAACATCTCGACCTCGAGGGGCTCGCCCTCGGCGAACGCCATATCCGGGCGGCGCAGGCAGCGCAGGATCACGAAGAACACCAGCGGCCCGAACATCAGCCCGCCCACCAGCACCAGCGCCTTGAGCCAGACGGGCTGGGCGATCAGGCTGACCATGAGCAGCCCCAGCAGGCACAGGTAGGCGGACAGGCCCATGAGCACGCCGAAGACCTGGCGCGCCGAGTAGCCCTGGTCGAGCAGCAGCTCATGCAGATGCTGGCGACGCTGGCCGATGCGCATACCACGCAGGGCGGAGACGTAGGTGTAGGTGGCACCGAAGAGGGGCACGCTGATGACCAGCATGGGCAGCACGGCGGCCAGCGCGGCGGTGTGCTTGAGCGCGCCCACGACCGCCAGGGCGCCGATGAGGAAGCCGATGGCGTAGCCGCTGGGCTGGGAGGGGAGCTGCGATATCTGGCCGGCGGCGGGGAGCTGGGCGAGCGACACACCGGCGACGATCAGGGCGAGCAGGCGCGCCGGCTCGCCCACCGCCCAGGGCACCATGAGCGCGACCAGATAGAAGGTGACGCCCGAGAGCGCCGCAACGCCGTAGCAGACGCTGGGGATGGTGGCCGCGCGGCCGAAGAGCACCGCGCACAGCAACAGCCAGCCGGCGGTGATCGGCAGCGAGGCCCAGCCCAGGGGCATGGTGATGGTGGTGAAGGGCACGCGGAAGCTGTCGATGCTGACGCCGTAGTGGTGCAGCACGGCCGCGGCCCCGAGCACCAGCACGATGCGCAGGCTGCGCGGGGTGTGCAGCACCTTGCTGAGCATGGCGAGCTGGTAGACTGCGAGCGCCCCCAGCATGGGCACCAGCAGGCCCTCGCCCGCGCGCATCGCGAACAGCGCCACCAGCGGCACGAACAGCAGCAGCCCACGGGCGTCGAGGCGCGGAGGCTCGTGCTCCTGTCGCCCGGCCAGCGCCGCGCGCAGGATGCTCGCGAACCCCAGCGTGCCCGCGAAGGTCGTGCCGAGCAACAGCAGGTCTGTCGTGCCCATCGGTCAGCGCGTCCTTACGTGCCCTGCCTCCAGCCGCTCAGGTACTCCTTCTGCTCGTCCGTCAGCTCGTCGATGCTCACGCCCATCGACGCCAGCTTCAGCTCCGCGACCTCACGGTCGATGTGCTCGGGCACGGTGTGCACGTCGCGCGCGAGCCTGGTGGTCTGCGCGGCGATGAACTCCGAGCACAGCGCCTGGTTGGCGAAGCTCATGTCCATGACCGAGGCCGGGTGTCCCTCGGCCGCGGCCAGGTTCACCAGCCGGCCCTCGCCCAGCAAGTAGAGGCGCCGGCCGTCGGCCATGCGGTACTCCTCCAGCGACGGGCGCACGGTGCGTGTGTCCTCGGCTGCGGTGCGCAGGTCTTCGAGGTCGATCTCAACGTCGAAGTGCCCGGCGTTGCACATAATCGCGCCGTCCTTCATGGCGGCCATGTGCTCGCCGCGGATCACCGATGTGTCGCCGGTGACGGTCACGAAGATGTCGCCCACCTGCGCGGCCTCGGCCACCGGCAGCACGCGGTAGCCCTCCATGGCCGCCTCGAGCGCGCGCAGGGCGTCAACCTCGCAGATAATCACGCGCGCGCCCATCCCGCGGGCGCGCATGGCCACGCCACGGCCGCACATGCCGAAGCCGCACACCACGACCGCCTTGCCCGCCAGCAGGACGTTCGTGGCGCGGATGATGCCGTCGATAGTACTCTGGCCGGTGCCGAAGCGGTTGTCGAAGAGGTGCTTGGTCATCGCGTCATTAACCGCGATGATCGGGTAGCGCAGCTCGTTGGTCGCGGCCATGCTCCTGAGTCTTATGACACCCGTGGTGGTCTCTTCGGTTCCCCCGAGTATCGCGGGAGCGAGGTCGGTGCGCTCCTGATGGATGGTGGAGACCAGGTCGGCGCCGTCATCCATGGTGATGGTGGGCTCAATGTCGAGCGCGGAGTTCAGGTGCTGGTAGTAGGTGTCGCGGTCCTCGCCGCGGATGGCGAAGACAGGCACCTCGTAGTCCTCGACCAGCGATGCGGCGGTGTCGTCCTGAGTGGACAGCGGGTTGCTGGCGCACAGCGCCACCTCGGCCCCGCCGGCCTTGAGGGTGCGCATCAGGTTGGCCGTCTCGGTGGTCACGTGCAGACAGGCCGCCAGGCGCTGCCCCTCCAGTGGCCGCTCCTGCGCGAAGCGCTCGCGGATCTGCCGGAGCACCGGCATCTGCATCTCGGCCCACTCGATGCGCAGCTTGCCCTGCCCGGCCAGAGACATGTCGGCGATGTCGAAGTACAAGGGCTTCACCTGCCCGTGGGGGTGACCGGCTGCCAGACGCGCAGCCCGTCGAAGTCGAAGGTAAACTCGATGCAGCGCCCGCCCAGGTCCTCCACCTCGCGACGCACGATGTGCTCCCGGTCGGGCTCGCACAACAGCACAATGCAGCCGCCGCCACCTGCCCCGCAGGCCTTGCCCCCCAGCAGCCCGGCCCGGCGCGCGGCTCCCATCAGCGCCTCGATCTTGGGTGTGGTCATCTCCGCGTGGAGCCGCTTCTGGTTCTCCCAGTTAAAGCACAGCACCTCACCCACCCGCCCCAGATCCTCGGCGACCACAGCCTCACGCATGAGCGAGCCGGCCGCGCGCAGATTCATCAGCGGCTCCGACATCGCCGCCTCGTCGCGGCGGTAGGCGCCCATGACCGAGCTGATGATGTCGCCGGAGAGCCGCGACTTGCCGGTGTAGACCAGCAGCAGCGACTTCTCGAACTCCAGCAGGAAGTCGGCCGAGGGCCTGAGCTGCTCAACCGTGACTTCCCGATCGCCACAGGTCATGTAGGCGAGGCCACCACAGGCGGCCGCGTACTGGTCCTGCGTGCCGCCCTCGATGCCCAACTCCTCGGTCTCCAACAGGTTGGCCAGCGCGGCGATCTCACAGCGCGACATGGTCCCGCCCTTGATGGCATCGAGCAGCCCCACCAGTGCGACGCCCAGCGAGGCGCTCGACCCGGTACCCGAGCCGGGCGGCGCCTCGACGCGCGTGATCAGGTGCCCGCCCATGTCCAGCCCCATGCGCCGCACCGCGGCCTTGAGCAGGTCCAGCGAGCCGTCGTACTCCAGTTGGCGGATGTCGCGGGCCTGAATGTACTCGTCGTAGTCGGCCGACTCGAGAATGAACTCGCCCGGCTCCCCGGCCAACAGCGTGGCGTAGGAGTGGCGCGAGATGGCGACATTGACGACCGCGCCTCCAACTTCCGCGCTGAAGGGCGGAACGTCGCTCCAGCCACCGGCCAGATCGATCCGTACGGGCGCCCGCGCCCGCCACGGCCGTCCGTCACGGTCGGTCATCGGCCTCGTCCACTCCTGGCTCGCGTTCCCATCGGTCGCACAGCCCGGCCACGTACTCACGCAGCGCCTCCCGCCAGGGGCGCAGCGGCTGCAGGCCCAGCTCCTCCAGGCGCTCGCTGGCGAGCACGGCGTTGCGCGGGCGTACCGTCGGGCCGGGCCACTCACTGCCCGGGATGCCGGTCATCTCGACGCCGGTCAGCCCGGCCTGCTCGAGCGCCGCGGCGGCCAGCTCGAGGCGGTTGCAGGCGCCCGCGTTGGTCAAATGCACCACGCCGGTCGCGGGCGTCTCGAGCAGCCGCCAGATGCCGCGGGCGAGATCGGGCGCGTAGGTGGGGCAGCCGCGCTCGTCCTCCACGATGCGCAGCGGCTTGCCCGCCCGCGCGGCCTCCAGGATGGCGCGCACGAAGCTGTGCCCGCCCGGCCCGAACAGCCACTGGGTACGCACGATCACACTCCCGGGCGCGCGACTCGCCTCCCGCTCGCCCGCCAGCTTGCTCTCACCGTAGGGGTTGAGCGGATGGGGCGCCGAGCGCTCGGTGTAGGGCGTGGCGGCGGTACCGTCGAAGACGTAGTCGGTGCTGACGTAGACCAGGCGCGCGTGCACCAGCGCAGCCACCTCGGCCACATGTCGGGTGGCCAGCGCGTTGCCCAGCCAGGCCTGCTCGGGGTCGCGGGTCGCACCGTCAACGTCGGTGTATGCCGCGCAGTGCACGATGACACCGGGCGCGGCGCCAAGCAGGGCCGCGTGCGCCTGGTCGGCGCTGCTCAGATCGCCGTCAACGCGGGTCAGCGGCACCACGGTGGCCCATCCGGGCGCGGTGGCGACCACCTCCTGGCCGAGCATGCCCGCCGCGCCGGTGACGGCCACCGTTGCCGGTCCCCCGATCCTCATGTCGCCGACAGCGTAGCAGGTTGCCGGGGCGATGTCAACGCAGGGGAACGGCAGGGCGCGACTCCGGAATGTCGGTATGAGCGAGGGGTGACGCGGGGCGGACGGCAACAGCCTCCTCCCCCGTCCCGACCCTATGCATTACCCACAAGTCGGCACGGCTGCGGCGAGGCCGCGCGATGGACAGGCGATGCGCCGCCTTGTGGCACGGGGGAGTGACGCCTGCGCGGCTGTGTTGCGCAGGCGTCAGGTTCCATGCAGAAGCCCCCGGGGCTTCTGTTGGGAGTTCGCTGCGCGAACTCCATGCCGGCTCGCGCACGACGGCAGCGCCAACGGCCCACGACGCAACGGCCGGGCCGGCATGGAAGCTGAGGCGCCGGCGCGCCTCACCCTCCGTCCGGAAACGACGTATGGCCCGGAGTCCCGACCGCGCACGAGATGTGGGTAATGCGTGGGCCCCGATCCCGGGCGACCGCACACGACGCGGTCGCCCGGGATCGGGCCGGAGGTGAGGAGGTCGTCCCACCGCACCGCCGCGCTGTCTGCCGACAATCTCAGGACGCACCCGGACGGCGGCGAACCACAAAGAACGACAGCGAACGGCAGATAGCAGGAGACAGCGGCAGACAGCAGCAGAGAACACGAGGGCCGGAGCCGTTGCGCATCAGGGCACGGGCGTGGTATACTTAGTTGAGGCTAAGTTGAGGCGGAGAGGCGCGCGCCGGCCATGGCAACCACACACTCCGAGAGCCTGCAGGCCATCCTCAGCCGCGTCGAGGGCTACTGGTCGGAGCCCGAGATCGCGCGGCTTGAGGCCGCCTGGCGCTTCGCCACCGTCGCCCATGCCGATGACCCGCCGCGCAAGACCGGACACCCCTTCATCACCCACCCGCTCGCCGTTGCCGAGATCCTCACCGAGATCGAGGCCGACCCCGCCACCGTCATCGCCGGGCTGCTGCACGATACCGTCGAGGACACGCACGCCACGCTCGAGGAGATCGAGGAGGAGTTCGGCTCCGAGGTGGCAATGCTGGTCGATGGCGTGACCAAGCTGACCCGGTTGAAGTTCCATACGCGCCAGGAGCGCCAGGCCGGCAACCTGCGCAAGATGTTCCTGGCGATGACCGAGGACATCCGCGTCATCCTCATCAAGTTCGCCGACCGCCTGCACAACATGCGCACGCTCTACGCCCTCGACGAGGACAAGCAGGTGGCGACCGCGCAGGAGACGCTGCACATCTTCGCCCCGCTGGCCCACCGCTTGGGCATCTGGCGCTTCAAGTGGGAGCTGGAGGACCTGTCGTTCCGCTACCTTGAACCCGAGCGCTACTACCGGATTGCGCGCGAGCTGGGCCAGGGCCGCGAGGAACGCGAGCAGAAGATCGAGGCGGTGCGCCAGGCGGTGCAGGGACGGCTGGCGGCCGAGGGCGTGAGCGCGACCGTCCAGGGGCGGGCCAAGCACATCTACTCGATCGCGCAGAAGATGGACAACCAGGACATCAGCTTCGACGAGATCGCCGACCTGGCGGCCATCCGCATCATCACCGACTCGGTCGCCGACTGCTACGCTGCGCTGGGCCTGGTGCACGAGCTGTGGATGCCCATCCAGGGCATGTTCACCGACTACATCGCCAAGGCCAAGGCGAACCGCTACCAGTCGCTGCACACCAAGGTGATCGGGCCGGACAAGCAGCCGCTGGAGGTGCAGATCCGCACCTGGGAGATGCACCGCATCGCCGAGTACGGCGTGGCCGCGCACTGGCGCTACAAGGAGGGCGGCGACGCGCGCGGCGCCGATGAGCAGATCTCGGTGCTGCGCCAGGTGCTGGAGCTGGAGACCGACCTGACCGAGAGCCACGAGTTCCTCGAGCTGCTCCAGATGGACCTGTTCAACGATCAGGTGTTCGTGTTCACCCCCGACGGCGACGTCATCGACCTGCCCGCGGGCGCCGGCCCCATCGACTTCGCCTACCGCATCCACACCGAGATCGGCCACCACATCACCGGCGCGCGCGTCAACGGCCGCCAGGTGCCGCTGAGCTACACCTTCCGCAACGGCGACATCGCCGAGATCATCACCTCGCCCTCGGCGGAGCCCAGCCGCGACTGGCTGGAGCTGGTGAAGAGTTCACGCGCCAAGGCCAAGATCCGCCGGCACCTGCGCGAGAAGGTCCACGCCGAGAACGTGGCTGCGGGCCGGGATGCGCTGCGCCAGGCGCTGGGGCACTACCCGCAGGCGCTGCGCGAGCTGGTGGACCTCGATGACCTGAGCGAGGTGCTGGAGCGCTTCGGCTTCAAGGAGACCGATGACCTGCTGGCCGCGGTGGGCTTCGGCGACATCGAGGCAGCCACGGTGCTGCGCGAGTTGATGGAGGACCACGAGCAGCCCGCGAGCCTCGCCGAGGAGGTCCGGCGGGTTCTCGGAGACACCCCGGCGGTCGGCCGCGCGCGCGCCGACGCGCCGGCCATCACCGTCGATGGCGACGACGGCTTCCAGTGCCGGCTGAGCAAGTGCTGCTCGCCGCTGCCCGGCGACGACATCACGGGCTACATTACCCGCGGCAGGGGCCTGACCATCCACCGCAGCAACTGCAAGAACCTGCGCTACCACGCCCTCAACGAACCCGACCGCGTGGTGCCGCTCAACTGGAAGACCGGCGAGCAGGCCTCGGTCTTCCGCCACGACATCGAGATCGTGGCCGTGGATCGCGTCGGCCTGTTCTCGCATATCGCGGCGGTTATCGCCGAGTGCGGCATCAACATCACCTCCGCCAACGCCACCACCACCGACGCCGGGCTGGCACGGCTGGAGCTGCAGCTTGACATCCGCCGCCGCCAGGACCTCGACCACGTCCTCGAACGCCTGCGCTCGCTCATCGACGTCATCAGCGTGCGGCACCTGTCGCTGACGCGCTGATTCCCACACTCGCGCAACCTTTTCGCAGGGCGCACCTCTAACTCACAAACCGCCGGGCGCGCGTCGCGCGCGCCTGCGATGTGAGGTGTGCCACTCTTGGACATCCCCATGGTTGATTTGAAGTCGCAGTATCTCGACATCCGCGACGAGGTGCTGACGGCCTTCGACGAGACGCTCACCGGCATGCAGCTCAACCTCGGGCCCAACGTGCAGGCCTTCGAGCGCGAGTGGGCGCAGTACTCCGAGGTCGCGCACGCCGTGGGGGTGGGCAACGGCACCGAGGCGCTCCACCTGCTGCTGCGCGCCCACGATGTTGGGCCCGGCGATGAGGTCATCACCACCTCGTTCACCTTCATCGCCACCATTGAGGCCATCGTGCAGACGGGCGCCACGCCGGTGCTGGTGGACATCGACCCGCATACCTACTGCATCTCCCCGCAACTCGCCGCCGAGGCGATCACGCCCGCGACGCGTGCCATCATGGCCGTGCATCTTTACGGCCACCCCGCCGACATGGGCGCGCTGGCCGAGGCGATCGCCGGCCGCGATATCCTCCTGCTCGAGGACGCCGCGCAGGCCCACGGCGCACGCTACTGTGGCAGGCGCGTGGGCGGACTGGGCGACGGTGCCGCCTTCAGCTTCTACCTGAGCAAGAACCTCGCGGCCTACGGCGAGGGCGGCGTGGTCACCGCAGGCGACGAGGCGCTCGCGCAGCGGGTGCGCTCGCTGCGCGTGCACGGGAGTCTGGAGAAGTACGTCCACGAGATGATCGGCTACAACAGCCGCCTCGATGAGCTGCAGGCAGCGGTGCTGCGCATCAAGCTGCGCCGCCTCGACGCATGGAACCAGGCGCGGCGCGAGCATGCGGCACGCTATGACGCGGCGCTGGCGGGCATCGACGACCTGACGCTACCCGTGGTGGCGGACTGGGCGGAGTCGGTCTACCACCTCTACACGGTGCGCTCGAAGCGGCGCGATGAGCTGGCGGCGGCGCTCGCGGCGGCGGGAATCGGCCACGCCATCCACTACGCGGTGCCCTGCCACCTGCAGGCGGCGCTGGCGGACCTGGGCTACGGCAAGGGCTCGCTCCCCGAGACCGAACGCGCGGCCAGCGAGGTGCTGTCGCTGCCGATGTACCCGGAGCTGACCGACGCGCAGATCGACCGGGTGTGCGAGGTCGTGCGCGAGGCGTTGGGGTGACGGCGATGCTGAGGCGCAGCTCAGTGAAGCAGGATGCGACTCGGAGGAGGAGAAGACTCCTCCATGCCATAGCCGCAAGCACCATGTCGGTGCGGCCCGCGGGCTTCTTCCGGGCGCTTTCGCGCTGCGGCCTATGCGAGGGAGAGATTGTCAGCACGCTTGACGTGCTCGGGGAGACAGACCAGATGCCAGAGGAGAGCCCCCGGGGGCCGGTCCTCTACACCATCGGCTACGAAGGGCGTCGTATTGGCGACTTCCTCGCCACCTTGCTGGCGCTGCGGGTGCGCACCATACTGGACGTGCGGGACTCGGCCTCATCCCGGAAGCTCGGATTCTCCTCCGGTATGCTGGCTCGCCTCGCCAGCCGGATCGGTATCGGCTATCACCACCTGCCCAGTCTGGGCGTCCCGCCCGATCAGCGGGACGACTTCCACTCTCTGGGGACCGTACACAGCGCCCGGCAGTCCTACTGCAGCCGTGTCCGTGAGCAAGCTGCGGCGGCTCTAGCCGAGGCTGAACTCATCTGCGGTTCCGGCGATGTAGCCATTGTCTGCTATGAGCGCGACCCGCGCTACTGCCACCGGTACGCGCTGTCAGGCATGCTTGGCGAAGCGACCGGTCTGGAGGTGCGTCACCTGTGACCCCAACGGGGGGAGAGCGCCGCCTGCGCGTGCTGATCACTGTCAAGACCTACCCGACACCCTCCTCGACGTACAGCGAACTGGTCTGCACCGCTGGGGTCATCCCCGGCGAAGGCTTCATCCGCATCTTCCCTGTCCAATTCCGGCAGCTCCCGTACGAGCGATGGTACAGCAAGTACGACTGGGTAGACCTGGTGGTATTGCCGCACGGCGGCAGGGACAAGCGTCCTGATAGCTTCAGACCTCTGCAGGACAGCATCGAGGTCGTGGGACACGTAGACACTTCGCATCACTGGGCGGAGAGGAAGCGCGTTGTGTTGCCGTTCGCCGCGCCATCCTTGGAGGAGCTGGACCGGCGACGCAAGGAGCACAATGGACCATCATTGGGGCTCTTCCAGCCAGCAGAGGTGCTCGACTTCGACTGGACCGCCGCGGGTCGCGATTGGTCAGACGCAGACCACGCGAAGCTGACGCAACGCAATCTGTTGGGCCGAGATCGCACGCCCCTGACCAAGCTGCCCTACGAGTTCCGCTACCGCTTCCGATGCGATGATCCCCGCTGCAAGGGGAACCACCGCATCATGATCCTCGACTGGGAGGTCGGCGCTCTCTTCCTGGACATGCGCGAGAGGTACGGAGAGCGCGTCGCTCTACAGAAGGTGCGGGACAAGTTCCTTGACGACCTCTGCGCCCCCGACAAAGACACGCATTTCTACGTTGGCACCGCGCACTACCCAAAGGAAGTGTGGCTCATCTTGGGGGTATTCCCCCCGCCGAAGGAACCCCAGGACCGCCTCTTCGACTGAGAGGCAGGCCAGAGAGAGTCGACGAGGCCGGCCCGGTGAGGGCCGGCCTCGTGTGCGTTCTCAGGTGATGCGGCCCGGCGCTACAGGCGGTAGACCTCCTCGGCCGTGAGCACCTTGACGCCGGCGCGCTCGAGCAGCGCCAGCGTGGTGTCCACCATGGGGTCTTCCACCTTGAAGAGCACCACCGCGTCGCCCGCGATGGTGATGAAGAACGCGTACATGTACTCGACGTTGACGTCCTCCTCCTGAAGCTGCCCCAGCACCGTCCCCAGACCCCCCGGGCGATCGGGGATGCGCAGCGCCAGCACCCCGGTGCTGCCCACCGAGAACCCCTCGGCCTGCAGCACCGCCACGGCTTCGTCGGGCTGATCCACAATCAGCCGCAGGATGCCGAAGTCCGACGTGTCGGCGATGCACAGCGCGCGGATGTTGATCTCCGCCCGCCCCAGCGTCTGGCACACCTCCGCGAGCCGACCCGACTTGTTCTCGAGGAAGACCGAGACCTGCTTGCACAGAACCTCTCCGGCGGTCATGGCTCACACCTCCTCCCGCTTGTCGATTACGCGCTTGGCTTTGCCGATGCTGCGCTCGATGCTCCGCGGCTCGACCAGCTTCACGCCCACGCGGATGCCCAGCGCCGAGCTGAGTCGCTCGCGGATCCTGTCCTCGATCGCCTCGAGCTTGCGCACCTCGTCGGAGAACATCGCCGGCGACACCTCGACCTGCACCTCGAGGTTGTCGAGATGGCCTTCACGCGTGAGCACGAGCTGGTAGTGCGGCTCGACCTCCTCGATCCTGAGCAGCACCTCTTCGATCTGCGACGGGAACACGTTGACCCCGCGGATAATGAGCATGTCGTCGGTGCGTCCGGTGATGCGCTCCATGCGCGGCTGGGTGCGCCCGCACGCGCAGGTCTCGTAGTCCAGCCGCGTGATGTCGCGCGTGCGGAAGCGGATGATGGGGAAGGCGCGCTTGGTGATGCAGGTCAATACCAGCTCGCCCTTTTCGCCCGGTGGCAGCGGCTCGCCGCTGTCGGGGTCGATCACCTCGGGGATGAAGTGGTCGTCGTAGACGTGCAGGCCCGCCTTGGCTTCGCACTCCCCCGCCACGCCCGGCCCGATCACCTCGGTCAGCCCGTAAATGTCGTGGGCCGACAGCCCCAGGCGCTCCTCGATGGACTCCCGTGCGCTGTCGCTCCACGGCTCGGCGCCGAACAGGCCGGACTTGAGCTTGATCCTGCTCAGGTCGAAGCCGATGTTCTCGGCGACGTCCGCGATGGTCAGCGCGTAGGAGGGCGTGCAGCACAGGATGGTGCTGCCCAGGTCCTCCATGAGCATGAGCTGGCGCTCGGTGTTGCCACCCGAGGCGGGGATGACCAGACAGCCCATCAGCTCGCCGCCGTAGTGCAGGCCCAGCCCGCCGGTGAACAGCCCGTAGCCGTAGGCGTTGTGCAGCACGTCGTGGCTGGTGCCGCCGCCGCAGGCGATGGTGCGGGCGATGGTCTCGGCCCACACGTTCGTGATGTCGTCGCGCGTGTAGCCGGCGATGATGGGCTTGCCGGTGGTGCCCGACGAGGCGTGGATGCGCACGCACTCCTCGGGCGGCACGGCGAACAGGCCGAGGGGGTAGGTCTCGCGCAGGTCATCCTTGGTGGTGAAGGGCAGGTGGCGCAGGTCGTCCAGCGACTTGATGTCGCCGGGCTCGATGCCCTTCTCGGCGAACCGGTCGCGGTACCAGGGCACGTTGACGTTCAGCCGCGCCACGGTCTCGCGCAGCCGCCGCACCTGCAGCTTCGTGCGCTCCTCGGGATCCATACACTCGTAATACGGGTCCCAGATCATCTGATCGCGCCTCCTTCGTTCGTCTGACAGCAAGCCGGTCAGCGCCGCCATGAGACGGAGCGGCCTGCCCGCCGTTGGCCGTCCTACGCTCCCACCATCATCTCGCGCCCGACCGCGAACGCCTGCAGGTTGATCGCCACCGCCGTCGGCTTGAGTACCCCGTGCAGGGCCTCGTGCCAGGCGGCGTCGGGCAGCGCCAGTAGCGTCGCCAGCGCTCCGAGCATCACCGTGTTGGCCGCGCGCGGCTCGCCCAGGTCGACCGCGGTCGCCATGGCCGGCACCACCGTCACCCGCCGCCCGCTCGCCTGCAGGCGCTCGAGCACATCGTCCGGGTAGCTGAACTCCGGCAGGTTCACGGTGACCGGAACGATCCGGCGCTCCTCCACCAGCACGCGCGCGTCGGGCGCGCATTCGCCGATCTGCCGCAGGCCCTCGAGCGGCTCGAAGGCCAGCATGATGCCGGCCGCGCCCTCGGGGATCAGCGGCGAGGCCACCGGCGCGTCCGCGGAAAAGCGCACGTAGCTGTTGACGCTCCCCCCGCGCTGGCTCATGCCGTGGACCTCGCTCTTCTTGACCTGCCAGCCCGCGATCCGGCACGCCTGCGACAGCACGGTGCTCGCGGTGATGATGCCCTGGCCGCCGACTCCGGTGAGCAGCACGTTGGTGACCATCACGCATCACCCCTGCCCTCGGCGTCGGCCGGTAGCTTCAGCGCGTTCACCGGGCACACCTGCGCGCACATGGTGCAGCCCGTGCACAGCGCCGCGTCGATGCGCGGGATGGGCCGCTTCCCTCCGTCGTCGAACGCCGACAGCGCCGGGCAGCCGATGCGGATGCACTTGCCGCAGCGGATGCACAGCTCCTCATCGAGCACCGGCGCGGGCCCGTAGTCGGGCACCATCAGCGCGCACTCGCGCCGCGCGATCACCACCGACGGCTCGGGCGAGGCCATCGCCTCACGCAGCGCCTGCTCGGTGGCGGCCAGGTCGTAGGGATCGACCACCCGCACGTCGTCGATGCCGACCGCGCGCGCCAGCGCCTCGAAGTCCAGCGCCCGGCCGGGCATCCCCGACAGCGTCTCGCCCACGCCCGGGTGCACCTGCCCGCCGGTCATGGCGGTGGTGCGGTTGTCGAGGATCACCACGGTGCTCACGCCCGCATTGTAGGCAATGTTCACCAGCGCGGTGATGCCCGAGTGCGTGAAGGTGGAGTCGCCGATGACCGCCACCACCGGGGCCTCGTGACCGCGCACCTTCTGCATGCCGTGCGCCTGGCTGACGCCTGCGCCCATGCACAGGCAGGTGTGCAGCGCCTGCAGCGGCGGCAGCGTGCCCAGCGTGTAGCAGCCGATATCGCCGGTCACGTAGGCCTTGATCTCGCGCAGCGCGCTGAAGACGCTGCGATGCGGGCAGCCGGCGCACAGAGTCGGCGGGCGCGGTGGCAGGTCCTCGTCCGCGGCCACCCGCGGCACCGGCTCGCCGGTGATCATCGCGCGCACACGCCCCGGAGTCAGCTCGCCCAGGCGGAAGCGCCCGTCCACCGGCTCGACCGCGACGCCCATCGCCAGGATCTGCGCGGTCAGGAACGGGTCCAGCTCCTCGACCACGAACAGCCGCTCGACCTGCGCGGCGAAGCGCCGGATGCGCTCGGGCGGGAGCGGCCAGGCCAGCCCCAGCTTCAGGAACGACGCGTCCGGGAAGGCCTCGCGCGCGTGCTGCCAGGCCACGCCGGAGGCGATGATGCCGAGCGACGTATCGCCTATCTCCTCGCGGTTGAGGTCGGTCTCCTCGGCGAGAGCGATCAGTTCGAGGGTGCGCTCGGCCATGACCACGCGGCGCTCGCGCGCCCACGCCGGGATCATCACGTACTTGCGCGCGTTCGGCTCCAGCTCCGCGCGCAGCTCGACCTGCCGACGCTCGCCGACTTCGACCAGGCCGTCCGAGTGGCAGATGCGCGTGACCGGGCGCACGATCACCGGCACGTCGAACTGCTCGCTCAGCTCGAAGGCGCGCATGGTCATCTCGCGCGCCTCCTGGCTGTCGGCGGGCTCGAGCATCGGCACCCTGGCCGCGCGCGCGTAGTTGCGGTTGTCCTGCTCGTTCTGCGACGAGTGCATCGACGGGTCGTCGGCGGAGATGATGACCAGCCCACCCGCCACGCCCGTGTACGACAGGGTGAACAGCGGGTCGGCGGCGACGTTCAGGCCCACGTGCTTCATGGTCACCAGCGCACGGGCACCGGCGATCGAGGCCCCCGCGGCTGCCTCCAGCGCCACCTTCTCGTTCACCGACCACTCGACGTAGGCGTCGCCCAGCTCCTTGAGCGCCGGGAGTATCTCCGACGATGGGGTGCCCGGGTAGCCCGAGCCGAAGCGCACGCCCGCCTCCCACGCCCCGCGTGCGATGGCCTCGTTACCCGACAGCAACAGCGTTCTCGACAGGTCCCTTGCGGTGTCCGTCATGGTATCGATCAGGTCTCCTGGTTTCGCCTGTCGATCACGCGCACGGCCTTGCCCTCGCTGACGGGCAGGGCGCCGGGCTCGTGCAACTCCACCTCGACCCCCAGGTCCAGCTCCGACCGCAGCCGCCGGCAGATACGCTCGCGCAGCGCATTGAGCCGACGCATCTCGTCCGCGAAGCCGGCCTGCGCCAGCTCGACCGCGACGGTCATGCGGTCGAGGTCGGCGGGGCGGTCGAGCGTGATTACATAATTGCGGCCCACCTCGTCGAAATCCAGCAGCGCGCGCTCCACCTGCAGCGGGTAGACGTTCACGCCCCTGACCACCAGCATGTCGTCGCTGCGGCCCTCGATGCGCGAGATGCGCGCGTGGCGCGACCCGCACGGGCACTCGCCCTCGATCACGTGCACGATGTCGCGGGTGCGGTAGCGCAGCAGCGGCATGGCCTCGCGGCACAGCGTGGTCAGCACCAGCTCCCCCAGCTCGCCCGGCGGCACCGGCTCGAGCGTCTCCGGGTCGAGCACCTCCGCGAGGTAGTGGTCCTCGCAGACGTGCAGGCCGTGCTGCTGCGCGCACTCCATGGCCACGCCCGGCCCGCACATCTCGGACAGCCCGTAGCAGTTGTAGACCTTCGCGCCGAAGCCGTCCTCGATGCGCCGGCGGAGCTGCTCGCTGTGCGGCTCGCCGCCGACGAAGATTACGCGCACCGAGAGGTCGGCGTGCGGATCGATGCCCTCGCCCTCGCACACATGCAGCACGCGCAGGGCGTAGCTGGGGATGATGTGCAGCACGCTCGACCCGAAGCCCTGCATCAGGTGGATCTGACGCTCGGTGTTGCCGGAGCCGGCCGGGATGGTCATGCACCCGATCAGCTCGCCGGCGTAGTGGAAGCCCAGGCCGCCGGTAAACAGGCCGTAGCCCATCATGTTCTGGAAGACGTCGTCCTCGGTGACACCCGCGGCGAGCATCCCCCGCGCCACGCACTGCGCCCAGCGCTCCAGGTCGCCGCGCGTATGGAAGACCGCGGTCGCAAGGCCCGTGGTGCCCGAGGAATAGTGCATGCGCACCACATCGCGCCGCGGCGCCGCCAGGAAGCCCCAGGGCATGCCCGCGCGCAAGTCATCCTTGCCGGTCAGGGGCAGCCGGCGGACGTCCTCGGGGCCGCGGATGTCGTTGGGCGAGATGTCGCTGAGCCGATCGGCGTACGCGGGCGCCCGGCGGGCGCGCTCCAGCGTCTCGCGCAGCGCCTGCACCTGCAGGGCGTCGATCTCGTCGCGGCTGAGCGTCACGGCGTCGTCACCGTATGCCATTACATGCGCTCTCTGGTCGATGATATGCGTGCGCGGCGGGCGTGGAGGGTGTGTATTCGACCCGGGCGGGAGGGCGACCTTCAGGCTACCGGCTACGAGCTGCGAACTACGAGCCAACAGCAATGGCAGAGGGCCCGAGTCGTTCCGTGGCATCCCGCACGAGGGCGGGACCCGTGCGCCGTTCGGCGTCACGAAGGCGCGAGTGGCGAACGACTGTGTTAGGCCGACCTGCGGGCGATCGCTGCGCCATCGCCCGTCGTGCGGTCCCTCCGCGACCGCGGCGGACGGCAGCGGCGGCGGGGCGGAGACAGGGAGGTCCCGGCGCGCTTCCACCGAACCTTCATCTGAACGCCCGTCGCGCGTCACAGGGGAGCGCCATGACCCATCGCGAGAGAATCCTCGCCGCCATCCGCGCCGAGCCGGTGGATCAGGTCCCGTGGGTGCCCCGGCTCGACCTGTGGTACAAGGCCAACCGCTTCCGCGGCACGCTGCCGCAGGCGTGGTCCGACATGCCGCTGTGGGGCATCCAGCGTATCCTGGGCGTGGGCCGCCACGAGGTCATCCCCGACTTCCTCGACGTCGAAGAGCCCGACGAGGTCGCCGACCAGGCGCTGGGCCTGGTGCACGTGCGCAACCAGCCCTACCGCCTGAGCTTCCGTGAGACCGAGCGCACCGTCGAGCGCACCGGCGGCATCTACCGCATCACCTACCGCACACCCGTCGGCACGCTCACCACGAAGCTGGTGCACACGCCGCAGATGCGCCGCGACGGCGTCACGCTGCTGCATTGCTCCGAGCGCGCCGTGAAGTCGCCCGCGGACTATGAGGTCATCGCCTTCGTATTCGAGGACCTGCAGGTCGAGCCCGGCGGCCGCTACGCCCGGTTCCAGGCGGAGGTCGGCGACGACGGCGTGGCCGTCGCCTTCGCCAACGTTGCCGCCTCGCCCGTGCACCATCTGCTCAAGGAGCTTGTGCCCTACGATGAGTTCTTCTTCAATCTGCATGACCACCCGGAGCTGATCGCGGCGACGGCGGCGCGCATGGAGGGCTACTTCCGCGCCGTGGTGGACGCCTGCGCGCAAAGCTCCGCCGAGGTGGTGCTGCTGGGTGCCAACTACGACGTGATGCTCACGCCGCCGCCGCTGTTCGCCGAGCACATCGCGCCCTTCCTGACCTGGGCCACCGAGCGCCTGCACGCGGCCGGCAAGCTGGTCGCGACCCACACCGACGGTGAGAACGAAGGGCTGCTCGACCTCTATGTGCAGTGCGGCATCGACCTTGCGGACTCGGTCTGCCCGGCGCCGATGACCCGGCTGTCGCTGGCCGACTACCGCAAGGCCTTCGGCGCGCATCCGGCCATCTGGGGCGGCATCTGCTCGTCGAGCGTGCTGGAGAGCAGCTTCAGCGACGACGAGTTCGACGATCACCTCGAGGACGTGATCGCGGCGGCGGGCGACGACTACCGGGGGATTATCTACTCGATCGCCGACACCACGCCGCCGGACGCGTCGTTGGACCGGCTGCGCTACATCGGCGACCGTCTCGCGGAGATCGAGCCGGTGGCGTAGCCGCCGGTCCGCCGTGGACCTGCCATGCGAGCCACCTCACGAGGGGGCGCATATGTCGCCCACACACGAAGAGCGCAGCAGCAGTCCCAGGGTGCACTTCTGGTCGGTCGAATTCCGCCCGTGGTTCATCCCCGCCGCCATCGTACTCGCGGTCATCATCTACTTCGCGGCCGATCGCCTGGTGGTCACGGAGGAGGAGTGGCTGGCCGCGCCCGCACCGGGCTTCATGCGCATGAGCGACGCCCGGCGGGCGGAGCGCATCGCCGACGAGTTCCTGGCGGGGGACCTGAGCGTCGCCGAGGGCCTCGCCGGGTGCGGCCCGGCGGGCATACGGAAGCTCATCGCGGCGCTCGGCCACGAGGACGGGCGGATCGCGCACACGGCCCAGGAGGTGCTGGGCCGGGCCGGCGAGGAGGCGCTCGAGCCGCTGCTGCGGGCGCTGCGTCACGACGACCCCATGGTGGCGGCACGGGCGGCGCGGGCGCTGGGCCGCATGCACGACCAGCGCGCGGTCGAACCGCTCGTCGGCGAGTTGCGCCGGCGCATCGCGCGCCATGACCCCGAGGCGGTGGCGACCGTCGAGCCGCCCGCCGACAGCCAGATCGTGATGGCGCCGCACGAGTACAACCCGACCGAGCTGCCCATAGGCGCGATGGCGGAGGCGCTGGGTGACATCCAGGACCCGCGGGCGCGGGTGGTGCTCGAGGAAGTCATGGCGCTCGACGCACCCGGGGCGAGCAGCGCCGCCGCGAAGGCCATCACCTGGCTGCTGCCGCCCGGGGAGACGGTCCCGACACAGCTACCCGCCGATCGCTCCGCCCGCGATCGGAGCACGCTGCTCAGCGCCCTGCGGCACAGCAGCGAGGGCGTGCGCGCGGAGGCGCTCAGGGGGTTGGGCGAGCTGGCCGACCCGACCACGCTCGACGAGATGGTGGCGATGCTCCACGACCCGGCGTACAGCGTGCGCAGCGCGGCCGCCTCGGCCCTGGGCGATCTGGGCGATGCGCGCGCGGTGGCGCCGCTGCTGGCGCTGCTGGATGACGAAGAGCGCCGGGTCAATGCGGACGTCAACGCGATCATCGCCCTGGGCGAGATCGGCGATGCGCGCGCGGTGCCCTACCTGATCGGCCTGCTGGAGGAGGACGGCCCGACGAGGCCGGCGCGCGCCGCCCAGGCGCTGGGGCGAATCGGCGACCCACGTGCGGTCGAGCCGCTCATCGCGGCCCTGGCCGACTGCAACGAGTGGGCCGTGGACGAGATCGTGATCGCCCTGGGCGAGCTGGGGGACGCGCGCGCGGTCGAGGTGCTGGTGCCGCTGCTCAAGCACGGCGATACCGATGTGGTCGAGGCGACTGCGGAGGCGCTGAGGAAGATCGGCGACGAGCGCGCGGTGGAGCCGCTGATCGCGCTCGCCCGGGCCGACCTGCGCGGCGCCAGCGGCGCGGCGATCGAGGCCCTGGGCGCGATCGGCGACCCGCGGGGCGTCGAGGTGATGATCGAGGCCCTGGGCGCTCGCTCGCGGGATGAGCGGTCGCGCGCGGCCTGGGAGGCGCTGCCCGCGATGGGCGAGACGGCGGTGCCGGCGCTCATCGAGGCACTCGGCGCCGAGGACAGCATCACGCGCGAGAGCGCCCAGCACCTGCTGATGGAGATCGGCGAGCCCGCGCGGCCGGCGCTGGAGAAGGCCGCGGCGGGGGCAGGTGCCGGGGCCGCCGGCGCGAAGCAGGTGCTTGGGCGCATGGCGCAGGAGGAGGAAGGCGCGCCGTGATGGGGCCCTCCCCCGCTCGCCTCCGGCTCGCGAGGCTCACCCGGTCCCGGCCACGGGCGGCACCGGGCGGCCCCTCCCTACGGCAGCGGCGACGGCGCCTGGCGGCGGGGCGTGGGCGGCCCATCGGTACGGCGGTGGCGACGGCCGACGGGCGAGACGCCCGTCGCACGGGAAGGCCGGAGCGTGCGCCCGGCGGCTGCGGCAAGCCTGCGGAATCCGGTTTCCGTTTGACCCCGCGCGCGGGGGGTATATTCCTCATAGAGGCCCGCTAAGAGGGTGTACAGCCGAATATGCGGATCATCAGTTGGCTGCGATCGATTGTAGCTGACTTTTTTCGTGCCGACACGGACGAGCGCGAGCGCGAGGCCGAGCAGGTCCGCGCCGAGCTGGAGGAGCTGCGCACACTCGCGCTGCTGGCGGTCGCCCAGGCGCGGCGCACCGAGCTGGAGCTGCGCGAGCTGATGGCCGCGCCCGAGCCGGAGATGACGCGGCTGAGCGCGCTGGTGCCGCGCCTCGAGGAGGAGCGGGCGCGCGCCGACGAACTGCTCGAGCGCTACCGGCAGCGCGAAGAGGCCGAGGAGGAGCGGCTGGAGCGGCTCGGCGCGGTGCGTCACAGCGCCGAGATCAGCCGGCGGCGCGACGACCTGCGCGCGGCCATCGGGCGCGCCGGCCATGCGCGCCATGACGAGGAGCTGGCCCGGCTGGAGGACGAGGCGCGCGCCGAGGCGCACAGACTCGATGTGCTGGCGCAACTCGACGCCGGCGCGCCCGCCGATGAGGTGCCGGCGGCGCCAGTGGGGCCTGCCGAGCGGGATCTGCTCGCGCGCGCGCGGGCGCTGCTGGACGAGTCCGATAGCGAGGCGCACCTGTCGCAGGACTGACGCACTGCCCCGGAATCGCCGCTCTGCGGCCACAAGGAGGTCGGGGCGATGAACCTGCTGGAGTGGTACAACCTGATCTTCGTCGCGCCGGTCGCCCTCTCCGGCGTCTACCTGGTGCTCAGCGCCGTGGGCCTCGGCAGCGAGGTGCACGACACCGACGTGGACCACGACGTCGATCTCTCCCATGACCTCGATCTGGCCCACGACGTGGACATGGACCACGACGTCGATCTCGCGCACGACGTCGATCTCACGCACGACGTGGACCTGGCGCATGATCTGGACATGGATCATGACCTGGACATCGGCGCCGATCACGACATCGACATGGACCATGACCTGGACGTGGATCACGATCTCGACGTAGACCATGACCTGGACGTGGACCATGACGTGGACATGGACCACGACATCGACCATGACGTGGCGACCGAGCACGACGTGGCAGGTGAGCACGGGCCCGGCCATGGCGTCGAGCACGAGGCGCACGAGGTGGTCGCGCAGCAGCCGTCGCTGCTGATCCGAGCGCTGTCGGTGCTGGGCTTCGGCAAGGTGCCGGTGTCGATTCTGATGACCTGCCTGATGGTGCTCTTCGGCGCCTCGGGGCTGATCGCCAACGGGCTGTTCGAGCATGTGCTGCCGTTCTCGTGGGGCCCGGCGGTGTACTTCTGGCCGTCCTTGGCGCTGGCCACGCTGACGTCGCTGATGCTTACCGGTACGGTGGCGCGCGGTCTGAGCCGCATCATGCCCACGCGCGAGACCTACGCGGTGACCGAGGAGGACCTGGTTGGGCACGTGGGCACCTGCGTCTACGGCATCCACGAGGGCGCGCGCGGGCTGGTGCACGTCAAGGACGAGGGCGGCACGCTGCACCAGGTCATGGGCCGCACCATGGACGGTGGCGTCCCCAAGGGAGTCGAGGTCATTTTGATCCGGTACCACCCGGAGGGTGACTACTATGATGTCGCCACATCTCCGCTGTCAGACGATGGTGCGCACGGGCACGGGCGCGCTCGTGCCGGCGGCGTCGCTGGCCCTGAAGATGTCCAGACGCGCCGGTTCGGCGAACGTCCACCCGCCGCCCGGGACACCGACATCCTGAGCCAGCAGTGATCCGGTCGTCGTACAAGACGTGCGACAGGAGGAGAGGTCGATGCTGCTTCCGATCGTCATGGTGCTCCTGGGCATCGTGCTGGTGATCGGTCCGTGGACGGACATGTTCGGTCAGGTGTCCTGGGTCAGCCAGATCATCCTGACCGTGATCGGCGCGGTCATCCTGATGGTGTCGGGCGTGCTGATCATCATCGCCCGGCTCTATCAGCGCACCAGCGCCAACGAGGCCTTCGTGCGCACCGGCATGGGCGGCCGTGCGGTCGTCCTCGACGGCGGCGCCATCGTGATCCCGGTGGTGCACAAGACCGTGCCGGTGGTGCTCGAAACCATGAAGCTGGAGGTTGAGCGCGGCGGGGAGGACGCCCTGATCACCCGCGACAACCTGCGCTGCGACATCCGCGCCGAGTTCTACATCAAGGTGCAGGCCGTCAAAGACGACATCCTCAACGCGTCCCGGTCGCTCGGCGATCGCTCGGTGAACGCCGAGGCGGTGCGGGACCTGGTCTTCGAGAAGCTCGTATCCGCGCTGCGTTCGGTGGCGGCCACGCGCGATCTCGCGCAACTGCACGCCGAGCGCGACGACTTCGCCACCGCGGTATCTGACCTGGTGCGCGAGGACCTCAAGTCCAACGGCCTCACGCTCGAGTCGGTGACCATCTCCCGGCTCGACCAGACCGACACCGAGCGCCTCAACGAGCATAACGTGTTCGACGCCCAGGGCCTGCGCAAGATCGCCGAGATCACGCAGCAGGCGCGGGTCGAGCGCAACATGTACGAGCGCGATGCCGAGCGGGAGATCACGCAGAAGAACGTGGACACCCGCAAGCAGGTGCTCGACCTCGAGAAGGACCAGGCCGAAGCCGAGGCGACGCAGGCGTCCGAGGTGGCGATGATCCGCTCGGAGCGCCGGCAGGAGGCCGAGACCTACGAGATCGAGCAGCGCCGGCTGGTAGAGACCAAGGAGATCGACAAGGACCGGCAGGTGCAGGAGGCCAGTGTACAGCGCGATCTGCTGGTCAACGTCGCCAAGGTGCAGGCGCAGAAGGACCTGATCGCCAAGGAGCAGGAGCAGCAGACCGCGGACATCCTGCGCAACCAGGCGATCCAGACCGCGGACGTGGAGCGCGACCGCGCCGTCGAGGTGGCGCAGCGCGAGCGGCAGGTGGCGATCGCTCAGGCCGAGCAGCGGCGCGCCGCGGCCGAGGAGGAGCAGCTCACCGCGGAGGCGCAGCGTGAGGCGGCCGCGCAGGAGGTCATCACCGTCGAAGAGGTGGCGACCGCCGACCGCGAGAAGCGCGTGCAGGTGATCGCGGCCGAGCAGGCGGCGGAGCAGGAGAAGATTGGCCAGCAGATGGAGGCCGACATCGCCGCCTACAAGAACGCCAAGGTCGCCGAGGGCGAGCAGCAGGCGGCCGCCCGCCTCGCCGAGGCCATCCGCGCCAAGGCCGAGGCCGAGCGCGACGCCGCCCGGCTCACCGCCGAGGGCGAGCAGGCCAGGCAGATGGTGCCGGTCAACGTCAACCGCGAGCAGGTGGCGGTGGACGCCCAGCGCGTCCAGGATGTCGAGGCCGCCCGCGTGCAGGTGCTGCGCTCCGAGCTTGCGGCCAAGGCCGAGTACGAGCAGATCTCCGTCGAGCTGGAGAAGGTGCTCGCGGACATCAGCGCCCGCAAGGAGGTGGGCGTGGCCTTCGCCCAGTCGGTGGGCAGCGCACTGAGCGCCGCCGACATGAACCTCTACGGCGACCCGCAGATGCTGGGCGGCGTGCTCGACTCGTTCTCCAAGGCGGCCGGCGTCAGCGCCTGGGTGGACGGCTTCACCAGCACCATGCCCGAGGGCGCCATCGAGGCCGCCGCCGCAACCCTGAGCAACGCCATCCCCGAGCTGCGTGACGTGCTGGCCGGGGCGATCAGCCGGTTCACCGCGACCGCCAACGGCCGCGCGCCGAGCGGGGAGGTCGTGGAGGCCGTCGAGGCGAAGGAGGACGCCACCGACGGCTCCGCCGGCGAACCGGCGTGACAGGCCGGGGGGCGGTGGGGTAGACTGCTCGGACACGACCGGGGGACGCGAGCGCGACTCGCGTCCCCCGATTTCCCCTCGGCACCCCGGGGGATGAGCGAGCGACATGCACATCCAGTGGCTGACAACTGCGGGGGCGGTGGCCGCGTGCGCGGCCTGCCTCTACATGTGGTCCTATGCGGAGCTGCTTCCCGAGCGCTGGCACCGGCTCTTCCGCATCGGCTCATGGGGGGCGATGATCGGCGCGCCCGCGGGCGCGGGTACGCACCTGGCCATCAGCGCCCGCATGGGGGCGCACTGGTGGGACCTGTCGGTACTGGCCGACCCCTCCCAGCGCCTGAGCGTCTACCTGGGCGCCCTGCTCGGGTCGCTCGTCGCCTGCCACATCGCGCGCCTGCGCCGCGACGAGGCCCTGCGCATGGCGGCGGCCTGCGCCTCGCCCGTCATCGTCGGCCTGTGCCTCGCCGCCGTGCTCGCCGGACGCGCGTACTCGTTCTTCATGCTCGACGCCTGGCACGCCCCCGCATCCTACCTCGCACACGTGCAGCACCACCTCGCCCTGGGCTACCTCGCCATCGCCCTCGCCGGCGGCGGGCTGTTCAGCCTCGCCTTCAGCGGCCGCGTCTGGCGCATGTGGGGCGCGGCGCTGCCCGAGGACCTGGGCCTGGCCGGCTGGGAGCCGCTGGAGCTGGACCTCGAACTCGAACCGGAGGGCGACGAGCGCGAAGCGCGCGCGTGACCCCCAGCCTGCTCACTCCGGCAGGTAAGACGTCCACGCCCCCATGCCGTTGCCATCCGCCGCTCGTAGCGACGCCCGGTCACATGCGTCGGCTGTTGCCGTGTCGTGCTCGTCGTCGTTCGTAGCACGGGCGGTCTCGCCCGTGCGCCGTTGCCTTTGCCGTTGCCGTTCCCGCTGCTGTTCGCTCTCCGCGCAGGCCCTGCGCTCCCTCACGGCGAAAGGTCCCTTCGACATCTACGCCGGCTGCGCAAGGGAGCGGGGCGCGATGATCGAGAGGTTGACCATCAGCCGCGACGACGCCATCTACGAGTGCTTCCCCGACGTGTGCCTGACCGTCACCGGCCGCCTGATCCTCGTCTACCGCGAGAGCGAGAGCCACTCAGCCGCCGAGTTCTCGCACCTCGTCTGGCGCGTGAGCGACGATGGCGGGCGCACGTGGTCGGAGAAGCAGTACCTGACGCGCTCCGAGAAGACCGACGGCGTGCTCTTCAAGTGGAACTGCCCGCGCATCAGCCAGCTTGCCGACGGGCGCATCATCGCCCTGTGCGACGGCTATCCGGTTCCCCCCGGCGAGGGGGGCTCGCAGTATGACTCGAAGGTCTGGCTGTGGACGAGCACCGACGACGGCGTGAGCTTCGGCGAGCCGGTCGAGACGCCGGTGTGCGGCATCGTTCCCGACCGCATCGTGGAGCTGGCGTCCGGGCGGCTGCTGCTGGGCACGCACGTGCGCGCGCCCGAGACGAGCAACCTGTCGCGCCAGATGGTCTTCATCTCCGACGACGGGGCCGCGAGCTGGCGCGGGCCGGTCACGGTCTGCTCCACGCACCACTACTGGGCGTGCGAGGGCGGCATGGTGCAGCTTCCCGGCGGCGAGGTGGTGTGCTACATGCGCGACAACTCGCGCACCGGCGTGCCGGGCCCGAAGTGCATCTCCTTCGATGAAGGCGAGGACTGGCGGGGGCCGTTTGATACGCCCATGAACGGCTGCCACCGCCCGGTGCCGGGGCTGACCGCCTCGGGGCATGTGATGGTGCTCTACCGCCACCAGCCCGGTCATGGCCCGTTCGCGAAGAATCTGTTTGCCTACCGCGAGACCGTCGAGTCGGCGCTGTCGGTGCTGCGCGAGGACCAGACGGGCGTGGTGCTGCCGCTCGACCACGACCGCAATGCGCAGTCGGACTCGTCGTACACCGGCTGGGTGCAGCTCGCCGACGGCCGCATCTTCGCCGTGAGCTACATCAAGGACGATGCGCCCATGGCCCAGATCCGCGGCTACTACTTCACCGAGGACGAGTTCTGAGGAGCCCGAGGGGAGACGACGCCCATGCCCACCTTCAACGCATCGCCCGCCAACATCGACGAGACCCTGCGCGTGCTGTGCCGCGACATCGGCAATCGCCTCGGGGCGTCCAAGGCCGAGCGTGAGGCGGCCGAGCACGTCGCCGAGGTCATGCGCGCGCTGGGCCTGAGCAACGTGACGATCGAGAGCTTCCCCTTCGACCTGTGGGGCTACGAGGTCGCGCGCGTCGAGGTGCCCGGCCCGGAGCCGCGCGTGCTGCCAGCGATCCCGGTGGCCAACTCACCCGCCGCGCCTGAAGAGGGGCTCGAGGCGGAAGTCGTCTACGTCGATCACGGCACCGCCGCCGACCTGGCCATGCACGATGTCGAGGAGAAGATCCTGCTCGTGTGGGGGCCGCACGCGGGCGATCGCGCCACCCTCCAGGGGCTCCAGGACTGCGGTTGCGTCGGTGTGCTGTGGGTGGATGATCGCTTCCCGGTGGACTGGCCGGTATCCATCGGCACGCCCTTCGACTGGCGTGACACGCTGCGCAGGCCGCAACTGTGCATCGCCTATTGGGACGGGCTGCGGCTCGCGCAGGAGCCGGGGGCGCGCGTGCGCATGTTCTCGGATGCGTGGAGTGAGCCGGGCGAGTCGATCAACGTCTTCGCCGACCTGCCCGGCGCGGGCGATGAGTTCGTGCACATCGGCGCGCACATCGACAGCGTCGTGGTGGGCGTCGGCGCGGAGGACGACGGCTCGGGCGTGGCGGCGATGCTCGAAGCCGCGCGCATGTTGGCGGGGCTGGGCGAGACGCCCGCGCGCACCATCCGCTTCTGCGGCTTCGGCGCCGAGGAGCAGCTTTCCGAGGGCTCGCGTCAGTATGTCGCCATGCACCCGGACGAGGTCGGGCGCACGCGGGTGATGCTCAACCTCGACAGCATGGCGGCGATCACCGGACGCAACCAGTTCATGGTGGCGGGGCCCGAGGGGTTGCTGACGGCGGTGCGCGCGCTGATGGCCCCGGCGGCGCCGGTGATCTCGGGCGAGGTCATGGCGGAGGTGTCGCCGTTCTCGGACATGTTCCCGTTCAACGTCCACGGCGTGCCGTCGGTGTTCTTCCACCGCATGAACCAGGCGGGGACGCGCTACTTCCACCACTCGCACCTGGACGATCTGCAGTCGATCTCGTCGCAGGTGATCGCGATGCACGCCAACGCCCTCGCGCACCTGGCGTATCAGTGCGCCTTCAGCGACCTGCCCTTTAGGCGCGCCATCCCCGACGCGCAGATGGCCGAGGTGCGCGAGCTGGCGGCGAAGTACTTCGGGCAGCAGACGTGATTGACTTTGAACGGCGCCTGGTATGATAATAGGGCCATCGAACGTATTCCCGTCTTACGGTGAGGCCAATGACGGCGACAACGGTATCGAGCCGGTATCAGGTGGTCATCCCCAAGGAGGTCCGCGAGCAGCTCGGCATCAAGCCCGGCCAGAAGCTCCAGGTCATCGTGCTGGGCGGCGTCATGCACTTCGTGCCGGTGCGCTCGCTCGACGAGCTACGGGGGATCGCGAAGGGCGCCGATACCAGCGACATCCGGGATGAGAGGGACCGCTATTGATCGTCCTGGACTCCTCGGGCTGGATTGACTGGCTGGTGGACGGTCCGCGTGCAGACCGGGTTGGCGAGTGGCTGGCGCGCGAGGACGCGCTGGTGCCCACGGTGGTGATCTACGAGGTCGCGAAGTTCATGCTGCGTACGCGCCCGCAGACCGAGGCGCTGGCGGCGGTGGCGCGGCTGCGCGAGTATGAGGTGGTGCCGCTGGACGAGCGGATCGCGGTGGAGGCGGCGGACATCAGCCTGCGCCACGACCTGCCCATGGCGGATGCGCTGATCTACGCGACCGCGCAGGTGCACTCCGCCACGCTGGTCACCGCCGACGCGCACCTGCAAGGGCTGGACGGCGTGGAGTTCATCGCGGCGGAGGAAGGTCTCTCGCCCGCGACCGCGAACTCACCCAGCGATCAGGCTGAGGTGCGATAGCTGCCGCCCGGGGGTGACGAATGCCGAGTCACGGACGCCGAGGCGTCGGGGGAGCGGCCGCCGACGGCCTCGCTGGTGTAGTGCATGCCGTTCACGACGATGCGAGGGTCGCAGGTCTCACGCACGACTTCTACCGCTACCCAGCGCGGTTCAGCCCCGCCTTTGCCCGCGCGATCATCGATGCGTTCAGCACCCCGGGCGATTTAGTCTTTGACCCTTTCATGGGCGGGGGCACAACGCTGGTAGAGGCCTCAGCAATGGGGCGGCCGTCGTTGGGACTCGACATTAGCAGACTGGCGCAGTTCATCGCCTCTGCGAAGACAACGATTCTCTCGCGGCGCGATGCTCAGCAGATCA
>JALGVA010000266.1 GCA_029820295.1 Candidatus Zipacnadia bacterium | reverse complement strand
GCAGCCGTGCCGTACGGAGGCGCTGCCGCGAGCCCGACGCGCAGCGTCGAGGCGAGCGGGCCGCCCTGCCCCTGCCCCCGCAGGCGCAGGGCGGAGGTTCCATCCCGGCCCGCCGTCAGCCTCCTCCAGCCCCTTCCTCCGCCATCGAGGCGAAGTCGTACGGAGGGACCACCGCCACAACGACGCGCAGCCGTGCCGTACGGAGGGGCCGCCGCGAGCCCGACGCGCAGCGTTCGAGGCGAGCGGGCCGCCCTGCCCCTGCCCCCGCAGGCGCAGGGCGGAGGTTCCATCCCGGCCCGCCGTCAGCCTTCTCCGCACGCCGCCCGAACGGCGCGCCCCTCAGCCCTTCATGCTCAGCATTCGCAGGCCGTTGTCGGAGAGGATCGCCTGCTTCTCCTCGTCGGTGGCGTGCAGAACCTCGACCTTGAGCAGAGCGACCTCAGGGTACTTGAAGGGCATCCCCGTCCCCAAGACCACGCGCTCGTGGCCGAGGTTGTCCAGGAGCTTGCGGATCTCCTCGGCCATCACCGCCGACAGGCGCGAGATGCCGATGGCGTAGTTCGCGGGCAGGTCGCTGTCCGCCTGGCCCAGCGGCGAGTTCACGAAGTTCAGCCCGTTGAGGAACACGAACTGCGCCTCGGGGTGGCGCGCGACCAGGCCGGCCAGGTCAGTGAGCGCTACGTCCGGGATCTCGAGCAGCCAGTGGCGCTGGCGCTGGTCGATCTGGCGGATTGGCAGCGAGATGACCATGCCCCGCTCGGCTGCGGCGGCGATCAACTCCCCGCAGCAGGCGTCGGCCAGCTCGTAGCCGTGGTAGTGCGGGTAGAGGCGCAGGCCACGTGCTCCGAAGTCCTCGGCGCACACCTGCAGATCGTGCTGCCAGTCGGCGTAGCTCGGGTTGATGACCGCAAAGGGCACCAGGCGGTCCGCGTGGTCGGCGATTTGCTCGTGCAGCTCCTCGTTGCCGGCCTGGGAGTTCTTGTAGAAGATGGCGCTGGCGCTGGAGACACAGGCCATGTCGATGCCGGCGCGGTCCATCAGCGCGAGCAGACCGTCGGCGGTGTTGTGGCGCAGCCGGCGGAAGGGCCAGTGGCCCAGATAGGCGTTCAGGTCCACGATCATCATGCCTCACCCCTGCCGGCGCGCCCGCGCCGCGCCAGGATGCCCTGCATGTTCTCCCCGAAAATGCGGCTCTTCTCCTCGTCGGTGAGCCGGGCGCCGCGCATCTTGCCGACGCCCGCGGTCATCGACATGTCGCAGGCGAAGAGCAGGCGGTGGGCGCCCAGGACGCGCGCCGCCATCTCGATCATGCCCTCGTCGATGACGCTGCCGGAGGTGTCGAGGAAGACGCTCGGCGCGTCCCGCAGGGCCTTGATGGTCCACTCCCAGTCGCCCCCACCGCCGATGTGGCCGCAGATGAGCATGGCCTCGGGGTAGCGCTCGGACAGCTCCGCGATATTGCCGCCGTCGGACATGCGCGGCTGGGCGGTCACGTAGTAGTGGCTGTGCCCGGCGTGGTGCAGGATGGGCACGCCCAGCTCGATGCACAGCTCGACCACGGGGAAGAGCACGGGCTCGTTGGCGAAGTACTCGTTGTACAGCTTCACGCCGATGAAGCCGTCATCCTCGACGCGTCGCCGGATCTCCGCCAGCGCCTCGCGCCCCCAGCCGGGGTTGACGTAGCACCAGGCGAGCACGCGGCCGGGGTAGCGGGCCATGCCGTCGGCGGCCCAGTCATTGGCCTGGCGGAAGCCGTCGGGGTCGGACGGGCGCGTGGGTGTGAGGATCGAGCAGCAAAGCCGGTCGATCCCCAGGCGGTCGGCGGCGTCGATGAAGGCGTCATCGCGCGCTTCCCAGTCGGAGCCGGGCGATCGCCATGACAGATGCGCATGGGCGTCGATGAGCACGGGCATCACACCCCAGGTCCTCCAGAATGCCAGAACAGGACCGACATGATCATGGTCGCCGAGCACAGCCAGTGCAGCAGCCAGGCGCCGATGAACGACCGCACCCGCCACGCCCACCAGCCCAGAGCGATGCCGGCGATGATCGCGGCGATGCTCTCCGCCTCGGGCTTGGCGAAGTGCATCATCACGAAGGGCATGGTCTGCAAAACGATGGCCAGAGCGCCGAAGCGCCGCCCCAACACCTGCAGCAGGAAGCCGCGGAAGAAGAACTCCCAGGCGAAGAAGTAGAGGCCCCAGCCGACCTGCGCGATCAACAGCAGCGGGATGTCCTCGCGCAGCCAGATGTAGCGGCCGTAGTAGAGCTGGAAGGCCGGCCAGCGGGAAGCGATGAGGATGGCGGGGATGGTGACGCCGCCGAAGATCGCGAAGCACTTGAGCGACAGGCGCCAGTCGCCGGCCTGCAGGCCGAGTTCGGCCGCGGACATGCGCAGCACCAATCGCGCGAAGATCACGGGGATGACGAACAGGCAGACGAAGTTGAGCCCGAACCAGCCGAGGCGCGCCTCCCGCAGGTGCTCGGGCAGGCCGGGGAAGTCGCCTCGATGATAGAACACGATCAGGAGCAGCACGGTGGACAGCAGGATGGTGAGCGCGATCGGGTCGCGCAGCGGGAGCTGGCTGCTGCGCGGTTCGTCGTCGGTGCTGACGCTCTCGGTGGGGTCGCCGGGTTCGCTCATGTTTGCCGGGCGGGATATGCGCCGGAGATGGTGTTGAGTCCTTCACGCACCATCCATCACGACGAGGGCCCGGGCCGCGCGGCCCGGGCCCTGGTGCGCGTGTCGGCGTGGATCAGAGCTGCCCGGAGATGCTCCACATGTAGGGCTCGCTCTTCTTCATTGCCTTGACATGCCCATCGCAGAAGGTCCAGTTGGCCATGTCGTTGTGGTCTTTGCGGATGTAGCCGTTGTCGGCGTCGTAGCAGTCGGTGCGGTCGGCGTGGCTGATCTCGCGCGTTGAGCGGGCCTCGCAGAGCATGATGCACTCCGCGGGCATCTGGACTTCGGCCAGCTTGCGGCCGTTGCCGCTGCCCCGGATTGGGCCGCCAGCGCCCCAGTCGGTGCCGGCGGTTGAGCCCATCGCGTTGGCATCATAGGTGAACTCCAGCGGGTTGGGCTGCCCCGGCGGGCGGCGGTAGGTGTAGGTGTAGACGGTCGCGCTCGGGCACAGGAAGAGCTGCCAGTTCTTGACGTAGGGCTGAACCATATCGTCCCACCAGAAGAGCTGAGTCCCACCCACGCAGTAGCTGTAGTTAGGGACAAACGTCTCGTCGTAGTCCTGAATGTACATCATTACGGCCGTGCCCAACTGCTTGAGGTTTGACGAGCAGGCGGACTGCCGTGCCTTCTCACGGGCCCGGGCGAATACCGGGAACAGGATGGCGGCGAGGATCGCGATGATCGCGATGACTACCAGCAACTCGATCAGGGTGAAGCCGATCCGACGCATGCTATGCGCCTCCTTCAGTCACTCATACTGACACAGACACGATGCTGCGTGAGCATACATCCCTCACGCGCGTGCCGTCAAGCCCGCAGGCGCGCACGGGTGTGAATCCGGAATGTCGGTATGAGCCACGGTTGGCGCGGCGCGGACGGCAACAGCCTTCTCCCCCGTCCCGATCCCGCGCGACCGCACACGACGCGGTCGGGCC
>JALGVA010000106.1 GCA_029820295.1 Candidatus Zipacnadia bacterium | reverse complement strand
ACGCTGCACGAGTCGGCTCCCGTCGGGAGGGCAGTGCTGACCGACACGGCCATCGGCCCATCCAGGTGCATCGGCCGGGTGATGATCCCGTCCTCCTTGTTCCACGCCATGTCCGACGGCGTCCGGCCCTCGAGCGTGACCGCGCCGGTCCCGTAGCCCTCGGGCGCCACCCACTCGGGCTTGCCCGACTCGGGGTATGCCTCGCGGCGCCCGAGCCACTCCTCGGCTGAGAACGCCTCGATGGCCTGCTCGCGACTCTCCGTGAGCGCCATGGGGTGCGGGGCCGCCCCGCCACCGGGCAGAACCGCGCTGCGGCCGCCCGGCTTCAGCGCCACCAGCAGCGCGGCCACGCCGATTGCCCCTACCAGCAGCCACAGCGACCACGGTGGCCCCGCGCGGTGTCGCGGGACGGTCGGCGCCACTTCGGCCGCGACGGGGCTTCCGGCGCGCATCGCATCGGTTGCGGCGCTGGCCCCGACCGGCTCTGCGCTCATGCACTCGGCCTTCTCGTCTTGTGCATCCCGGATCGGCCGCACCCAGTCTACACCGGTGGGGGCCTCCGGGGCGTCCTCGCGGGTGAGCGCGCGCAGCAGGATGTTGTCCGGGATGGCGTCGAGGCCGTTGTATGCGCCCGAGAACGCGCCGGCATCCTCCTCTGGCGCCGGCGGGGCCTCTTCAGCCACCTCGTCCTCGGGCTCCCCCGCGTCCGCCTCCTCTGCAGCCTCGTCAGGCCTCTCCTCCTCCACCACGGTCAGCGGCAGCAGGACTGTGACGGGGCCGGGCAGCCCCTGGAGCATCAGCAGAAGCGGCCCACCGGCATGCGCGGGGAAGGTCAGTTGCAGCCGGAGCGGATCGCGCTCACGCGCCGCGCCGCTGGTCAGCGCGTCGCAGTCTGACTGCACCTGCCACTGCCGTCCCAGCTCCGCGGCCTCGTCCAGCCACAGCAGGATGGTGGCGCGCACACCGGGCGGGCCCTCGACTGCCTCGAGCGTCCACGTGCCTGGACGATCGGCCTCCTCGCGCGCACCCAGCGTGCGCTGGCCGCGTTGGCCTCCCAGATCTGCCTCGGCATGCAGATTCATCGTGTGACCATCTGCTCCCGCGCGTGGCGCGTCAGTCCAGCCATTCCTGGTGGTGACTCCCCTCGACTCCTTTGCTGTCGGCGATGAGCCACTCGCCCCCGATCCGCCGCAGCGAGTAGATATGCGTGACCCTCCCCGACAGTCCGCGCCCCTCGATGCGGTCGAGGTAGTGGATCGTGCACTCGACGCGCGCGCTGTCGCCTGACTCCGAGAGCGTGCGGAAATCTGAGGCAACCGATTCGACCGTGTCCTTGAAGCCGTCGCGCCACGCAGAGCGGGACATGGCCTCGCGGCGTTGCGGCGTGAAGCACCGCCATGCGGCGTCGAAGTCTCGGTCGGTGATGTACCGATGGTAGGTCCGGATCGTGTCGTTCCCCGCGAACTCGGACGGGCGGCTTGTGCCTGCGGAGGCAGTCATCCCGCTCGCCGCAGGCACGCGCTCCGCCATCGGCGGCGCCTGCACCATCTCATACTCCGGCGCGCTGGAGTGTCTGGAGTGCTGGACGAGCGCGCCGCCGGCGAATACCAACGCCAGCAGAACGATCACGGACACACACGCGATGGTCGCCCCGCGTGTCGACCCCGCCGGCGAGGGCGCGGCTGCGGTTGCCGCATCGCTTTGCGCGGGTGTCGAGGGCGGCCGGGGAGCGGGCACGATCCCGCGGTCGGCTTCGGCGAGAGCATGCGTCCCGACCGGCGTCTGCGCCGCGGCCGCGCTGTCGTCCGGGGCCGCCGCAACGCTCTCGACCTCGGCGAGACGGCCCGAGTCCTCCCCGTCATCAGTGGCCTCGTCGGCCTCGTCGGGCTCATCGAGAGCGATCGCGAGCAACCGGACCACCAACGTGAGGGGGCCCGGGAAGAGGTGGACCTCGCAGGCCGCCTCCTCGCCGACGGTTGAGGGCACCACCATGCGCACCCGCAGCATGCCGCCGGCGTCGGCCTCAACCTCGGCGTCCTCGACGCCCGCACGCCAGCCCTCGAAGGGCCGGTCGTCGCTCCGGGAGACGCGCACGATGACGCTCTCGCCGGGCCGGCCCGGTGTCGGGCCAGCAAGCCACAGCCCCGGCCGCTCGGGCACCTCGCTGCAGATAAGCTCGTCGTCGCCCTCGTCGGTGTGTCTCGCAACACGCAACTGCATCAAGTGAGCACTCCCGCAGGCTCAGCGATCGGGCTCGCCGCCCGGCCGACGCTCACCAGGCCGGGCCCGCGGCCCCCACGCGTGCCCGCCGCGCACCACGGCCGAGCGCCGCGACCACCGTCCCGGGCCGCTGCCCACTCATCCGCGACTGCAGCCATGGCTGGCAGTTCGGGCCGGGCGGCCTGAGGCGCTATCGCGCCTGTCATCTCCCGCCAAGCGATGACGGCGAACGCCGCGGCGACAATGAGCAGCAGGATGATGGACACGATCCACCATCGCCCCGAGTTCCACGTGCGCGGCCCGCCCCTGGACGTGCGCCGGCGGACCGGTCGACCGGCCACTGGCGTGATCTCCCCGGTCAGGGCCGACGCCGCACGTGGCAGCGCAGGCGACGGCGCAGCGACCGTGGCGCGGCGCTTCGCCACGGCCAGACGACGCTTGATCGACTCGTTCTCCGGCCACCAGCGCAGCGCCTGGGCCAGCAGCGCCACGCGCGCCGCGGGCGTCTCAGCCTGGGACGCTCGCCACAGCAGGCGCAGGGCCTGGTCATGGGCTGTGGCCGCGTCCTCGACCGGCACCTTGGGGAGATGCTCCCGAGCATCGCCGGCCGCATGCCGTGCTGCGTTCCCCGCGCCTCGCTGCGCCAGCGGCGGCGCCACGATCGTGGCGTTGCGTTGCGCTTCGGCGAGCCGACGTTGAATCGACTGGTTCTCGGGCCAGCAGCGCAGCGCCTCCGCGAGCAGGGCCACGCGCGCCGCGGGCGTCTCCCCGGAAGACGCCTGCCACAGCAGGCGCAAGGCCCGGTCATGTGCAGGCGACACGTCCGTGGGCGTGCCGTCGGAAGCGTCCTGCCGCTCAGCGATGGCAGCAACCTGCGGTGCGCTCTCCGCGCGTGCCTGCGGCTCCAGTAGCCGCCCCGCCGCATGGGCAGGCTCCTCGGCGGCCGTGGCCTCAGCGCGGGCAACACCCACGATGGCCACCGGACCCGGCAGCCCACGTACCTCCCACGCTACTGAGCCCACCGCAGGGATGGTCACGAGCACGTCAAGCGGATCATCCGCCGCGCCCGTACCCGAACCCACTGCGGCGCACTCAGCCAGTGACTGCCACACAAGCTGGGAGCCGCCGTCCTCGATGCGAACGTTTAGGACGGCAACCGAGCCTGCCGGGCCGCTCAGGACGTCCAGCAGCCAGGCCTCCGGGCGCTCCGAGCAGGGGCGACATCCCAGCTCGACTGTGTCATCGGCCTGCCGTCGGACCACGGAGACGTCCATGCTTTCCCCACCTACGTGTCCGGCTGGGTCGTGGCTCCGGTCGCCGACTCCGGGCCTGCCTCCGAAGCAGCGGCCGTGGGCGGCTCGATGAGGCCCATGCGCAGCTTCGTCCTCAGCACGCGCACCGCCGCCTCACGTATCCGCGCAGCCAGCTCAGGGTCGCGTTCCGACAGCGCGAGCAGCCGATGGTAGGCGGCACGCTGGGCGGCGGCCGTGTGGCAGATCAGCGCCACGTCCGCGCCCGCCCGGATCGCGCGCTCGGCGGCCTGTCCAACCGGCATGGCCTCGCCGACCGCCCCCATCTCGAGGTCATCGGTCAGGATCAGCCCGTCGTAGCTCCACTGCTTGCGCAATACGTCGGTCACGATCGGGCGCGACAGGCTGGCCGGCGCCTGCGGGTCCAGGGCCGACCAGACCACATGGCCGGTCATCACCGCATCCACGCCGGCGTCGATGGCGGCGCGGAAGGGCGGCGCGTGCACCTGCTGCCACTGCGCGACGGCGAGGTCAACGGTGGGCAGCGAGGCATGCGGGTTCTCGGCGATCGGGCCGTAGCCGGGGAAGTGCTTGGCGCAGACCAGCCCATCGGCTTCATGCGCCCCCTCGATGAAGGCCACCACGCGCTCGGCGACGTGCGCGGTGTCGCCGCCGAAGCTGCGGTTCGAGATGTCGGCGTTGCGCGGGTTGGTCAGCACGTCGGCCACCGGCGCGAGGTTCATGTGGATGCCGACCTCCCGGAGTTCAGCCGCCATCACCCGGCCCTCCTCGCGGACCTCCTCCAGCCGCCGGGCGGTCATCTCCGAGGCCGCCGGGAAGTGCGTGAAGCCCGACTTCGGCAGGCGATCGACGCGCCCCCCCTCGTGGTCGATGGCGATCAGCGCGGGGCAACCCGCGACCCGCTCGGTCACGTCGGCCAGGTCTGCAACCAGGCCCTCGAGCTGGGCGCGGGAACTGATGTTGCGCGCGTAGAGGATGGCCCAGCCGGCGGGGAGCGTTCCGAGCTGCGCCGGCGCCTGCGCCGACCAGCCGCCGGGCACCCCCACCATGAATACCTGCCCCACTACCTGGGGCCACTCGAGGCGATCGACGATGGTCTCTTCAGGCGGCGGCGGACGGCGGGCCGGCTGGTCCATCACTGGCGCAGTGGGAGCGGCGCTCTCGCGCATGCACCCGCCCAGGGCCATGGCAACCAGCACAACGGTCATCACCACGCGCGAGCCACCGCAGGCTCCCTTGCCTGAGACCATTGCGGCCCAATGCCAGTGGGCGTCAGGGCCCTGTTGCGGCCGCCGCGCCCGTGGAGCGAAGCGCCCGGTCTCCGGCAGGTCAGTCCTCCGGGCCAAGCAGGACGCCGCCGCTGGGCGGTCCCGCGGGGCGCTCGTCGTCTTCCGCATCATCACTCTCCAGTACCTCCAGGTCGTCGGGCGCAGGCACCTCGGCGGGCAGCGGTCGCTCATCGGCAGCGATCTCCGGTTCGGCTGCGGGCAGATCCTCCGGTCCGGCCCGCACATCCGCCTCGTCGGGCGGCGGCTCCGGTACCGCGCTCGGCACGATCGGCTCGGCGTCCGCAAAGGCCGTGGCCCGATGGTGCGGAATCTCGTCTTCCGGTGCCGCTTCGTCGGGTGTTGCCGCGTCCGCCTCCTCTTCCTCCCACGGCTCGCTGGGCGACACGACCGGGCCGGCGAACGGCTCCGGCGGTTCGGCAGGGGCGACCTCCTCCACGGGCGCCGGGGGCTCGGCTGACGGAGCGGGCGGGGCGGGAGGCGCCGCCGGTGTGGCGGTCGGGAAGTCCGACTCGACCGGGGCGACGCTTGGCAGCCCCTCGTCGACCGGCACGTCAGTGATCTCGATGTGCGGCGGCTCCGGCTCGTAGCTGGTCGCTGCGCGCCAGGGCTCAGCGGTCCGGCGCGGATCGACCGCGATCTGCGACAGGCCGATCCACTCGACGTAGAGCCCGATAAGCTCCTGCCGCTGTTCGATCTCTTCCCAGCCGGCCACCTGCTGCTCGACGTGTCCACGCTCGAGCATGTTGCCGTACTGGCGGATGCGCGTGAGGAACTCCATGTCGCCCAGCTTCTCACGATGCCTGCGCAGCTCTTCGGCCAGGATGTCGGTGAGGTCGCGTGCGTGGATGGCCTGGCCGATCTCGCGCAGGGAACCCTCGAGGCGCTCGATCTCGAGCTGGCCCAGGTCCGTCCAGTACGAGAACTCCCAGCGGCGCGTCTGGCTGCCATCACGCATGCGCACGAGCTGCATGGGGATGCGCCCGGTGGCGACGCCGGCGAGGAAGCACGCCATCTGCTCGTCGAGGTTGATCTTGCTGACCGGCTGCAGCAGCGCGCGCGCCCGGTCGTCGCGGCAGATCGCGTGCAGAGGGATGCTCCCCTGCTGCTGCTCCTGGGTGTAGGCGGTCTCGAAGGCCCGCAGCGACCCGTACAGGCGGATGGGGAACGCGCCGTACTCCTGGTAGAAGAAGACCTGGTAGGGCTCATCGACGTGGTGGATCCAGCGCGCGCTCTGGTCCCACGGGATCAGGCCGGTGCGGCGCACCGAGTCGAGGAAGACCTGAGTGTTGTTGTCCCCACCCTTGCGGATGCCGCCGCGCAACGCCAGGCCGCGCGACCACTTGGCCGGGCTGTCGGCATAGCCGTTGGCCCCGCGGTTGAGCACCAGGAAGGGCAGGCTGAGCGTGTACAGGTTGGTGATACGGTTGACCACCGCTGCCGAGCCCGGCTTGTACTCGCGGAAGAACTGCTGCAACACGTTGGTCTGCCGGACGGCGTTGAAGACGTCACGTGCGCGGGCTACAAGCCTGGTGCGCAACTGCATCTGGGCGATGGGATCGTCGAAGGTCGCGAGCTTGATGATGTCGGCCGCCCCCTCATCCTCGCGCGCGCACCCAGTACGCACCAGGATCTCCTGGGCCAGGCTCTGCACCGTGTCCTCGGTGACGTGCTTGTCGTACTCCTGCGCGACCACGCCCCCGATCTGCAGGTGCGGCTGGGCGCGCTCGTAGAAGACCTCGCCGTTGATCGGCAGTAGTCGGCCCTCGGCCTCCCTCTGCAGCGTGTCGAAGCTCGTCTCCTGCGCCTGCAGACGTTCCAGCACCTCGTGCATGTCCTCCTGCAGTCGGACCGCCGACCCCAACATGCGTTCGAGGGCCCTGCGGATCTCGTCATGCATGGCCAGCCGCAGCCGCCGCTCGAAGCGCTCGATGGTCTGAGGCACGTAGACATCGCGCAGGAAGGCCTCCACCGCCGGAGCGCGCACCGCGAAGAACAGGGGCGAGCGCAGCAGTTCGCCCAGGTCGCGGCGCAGAGCCGCGGCCTGGCTCTCTGCCTCCTGCACCCGCCCGCGCCAGTGCTGCACCAGCCCGTCGTACTCCTCGAGACGCTTCTCGTAGTAGTCCGCGATGGCGCGCGCGGCCGCCATGCCATGGCGCGCACGGCGCCGCCTGACTGCGAACGAGGCATTGACCGCCGCGACCATGCGCTCGTAGCTCCACTGGCCCACGGTCTGCAGGTTGCTCTGCACGATCTCGCGCGCCTGGCTTGAAGTCTCCGCCGTGCCCACCAGTTGCGCCAGCTCCGACTCCACGCGCAGCACGTGCTGTTCGCAGGAGGTGGGGTTGGCGATCGGGCTGTCGAGGACGCTGACCGCGGCGCTGACCACGCCGGCGGCGCGATTGCGGATGGTGTCCACGAGGCCGGTCTCGCGTGGCCCGGACTCGTCGTGGGTGACCTGGCGCATGAGGTAGGCCAGCAACCCCTCGATGTCGAGGCCATGCGCCGCCATCAGCTCCCGGCGCTGCTGCTCGGTGAGAGCCGACGCCTCCGGCCCCAGCAGGCTGCTGTAAGCGTCGCGCGCCAGGCGGTAGGCGCAGGTGTTGACGATGGTCTCCACCGGCACTTCGATGCTCGAGAAGCCCATGCAGGCGAAGTGCTGGTTGTTCCCGTACTCGTCGGTGGCGGCCTGGTGGGGGATGATGTTCGCGCGCGCGGCGGTGGTCAGGTCGTTGAACTCGCTGGTGGCCCGCATGAACAGAAGCTGCCCGATCAGCTCGGTGAGCTTCCCGAAGCCCGGAAGCTGCTGCTCGCCGTTGTTCACCGTGGTCAGGATGGTGTAGTGGTAGGGGGGCTCGCGCCGGTCCGGGGGTTCGTTGCCGTCCGGCCAGGTGGCCTCATAGGCGGTGGCGTGATCGTTGAGATGGTTCAGCTCCTGCAGACAGGTGTACGCGACCGCGCGGTTGTCGGCATCGCCGCGGCGCTGCACGCCCTCAGGGAGCGCCAGCACGCTGGTGACGTAGCTGCTGGCGAGGTTGCCGCCCTGGGCATGGATGAGGTAGCGCAGCATGTAGCCCAGGTCCAGGAACATGCCCGCGCCGGTGCCGCCCATCAAAGAGGAGATGACGTAGATCTCCGCGCGCTCGCCCACGTCCAGGCCGCGGCTGTCCATGGCCGCCCGTGCGCTGGGGCTGGCGAGCGAGGTGAGCGCACTGTTGATGGTCGCCTGCACGGTGGCCCAGTTCATCAGCAGACCCAGGCGACCGAGCTGGCGCACCTGCCCGGCCCCGCGGTCGATACTGGGCAGGCGCATGGCCTCGGGACTCAGCCACGGGTACAGGAAGGGGTAGGTGTCGCGCACCCGGTTGCGCTCGAGGGCGTCGCGGATGTGCGACACCGTGTCAGCGGGTACCTCGCAGTGGATATACTCCTCCTCGGCCCGCAGTCGGATGTCCTCCTCCATCTCCTCCATCTCATGGCCAAAGGTGGCGCCCTGCACATCTGTGTCGATGGCGACGAACTTGACCAGCGGCATGCTCTCCAGGCTGTTGAAGCGCGACACGATGCGCCGCCGCACATCGAACAGGACCGACTGGCCGGTGCCGCCGAGGCCGATCAGCAGTGTCGGGGTGATCTTGGGCATGATTGACTCCTCCAGGGCGCTGCCGGACTCACTGCGAGCGCAACGAGAAGAGCAGGTAGACCGAGGGCATGAGCGCCATGGCCAGCGCGGCGATGGCGTAGTTCGCCCTGGGGCCGCTCCACGCTCCCGGCACGAACATCCCGCCCAGGGCCAGGCCGACGACCACGGCGAGCCACAGGCCGATGAGCCAGCCGGTCGCGGCCGCCGGACGCGCCTGCATGTTCATGGCGAAGTGCAGCATGTAGAACAACAGCACTCCCACCAGGTAGCCGCCGACGCCCACGGCGACGAGCTTCCAGAAGAGCTTCGACTTCCAGAAGCCCCAGACTGCCGAACCCAGCAGCCGCTGCACGAACGCCGCGCCGGGGTACACCAGGTCCAGAAGGGCCGAGACGACGATCGCCAGCAGCACCGCCAGCGCCGCCACCCCGCCGACCACGACCACCAGCCTCAACAGCCCGTACAGCGGGGCCGTAACCATCCGGTCCACCGGCACCGTGGTGTTCAGACTCCCGCGTGCGGATTGCTCTGCCATCGTGACTGCGCCTCCCTCTCAGGGCGCGGCTTCCTGCGCTTACGCGCTCAGTCGGGCCACTCGCGGAAGCCGCCTGACGATGTGCTGCCCGCCGACGACTCCGCACCGGACTCAGGCGGCTGGCGCGCGGCGGTGGCGGCGACCGGGGTCACATGCACCGTCACCCGCCCGGCGTCCTGACCGTAGATCACGTGCAGCGGGTACTGCAGGTCGGCCCGGTCGCCCACGTCGGTGCCGACATCGTCCTGGATGTGCGCGTTGGGGTCGAGCTTGCGGACCACGACCGCCCCGAACGGCGGCTTATGCAGTTCAGCCACTGGCCCGGGCAGCCGAGGATGGCTGTAGGCGCTGCGCGTTCCCTCGGAGCCGCCGATCGCCACCGGCCGCAGGGCGGACACCCGAAGCGCCTGCGGCGGAAGCCCCGGATCGTCAGTCGATACTTCCACGGTGCTCCCGCTCAGGGCGATGCCCGCCCCCACCAGCAGCGCGACCAGCGCCACGAACGCAAGCACCCACCCGCCGCCACACGAGGGGAGCATGTGCAGCTCGAGGTCCGTGGCCCAGGGCACCGCGTCGCTCAGGTGCACGACCTGGGGCTCAAGCAGCCGGCTGGTATCTTCATCGGGTGGAAGCTGCGCCGGCCCCGATCCCCGACCCGCCCACACGCGGTAATCGCCAGCTTCCGGCAGGCCGATGCGGAACTGGCCGTCGCCGTCGGTGAGCGGCGTGACCCCCTCGAGCACGTCCACGCCCGCCGGCGCCTCGGGCGTCAGGCGGCGCACCTGGACCGGTGCTGCGGCCGCTGGTGCTCTGGTCTCGGTCGTGAAGTAGACGGTGCCGGCAACCCCGTAGCGGTCTCCGCGCGGCACGAGCGTGAACACCTGTCCGAGCGTGGCACGTGGCGCCTCATCGGTTACCGCCGCGGACTGCTGGGCCGGCTCGGCTCCGGCCTGCGGATGCTGCACGCGCACGGTGTAGTCGCCGGCCGCGGGCACGCGGATCACGAACTGCCCGGTGCCGTCCGGGCGCACGCTCATCCCCTTGCCGGCGGTCGCGATAGCGTCTGCGAGCGCCGCGGCCTGCACCCCCTCGCCGACCTTGATCTCGCCGCTGATGGCGTACTCGTGAGCGGGCACGCTGCGCCGGAAGTCCGCGCGCGTGGTCGTGGTCTGGCCGTCGGGACCGGTGAAGCTGATGGCGTCGGCCTCGGCGAAGCCCAGGCCGTCGAAATAGTACCAGCGCACGTACAGGTAGTCGCGCGACCATCCCGTGCGGGAGCTGGGGAACAGGTAGGCGCCATCGTAAGCGGCGTCGGGCAGGCCGAAGGATGAGGGGCTGGGCACCGACGGGCCCTGCACCAGGTCCTGCGCGTCATCGGTCAGGATGAGGAACAGAAGGTGCCGCCAGCCGTAGCCGAACTGCTGGCTCAGCCAGGCGTAGCCGGTGCGCATGGCGCCGTCGATGTCGGTGCCGGTGCCCTCGATGAAGGTACGCGGCATGGCGCTGCGGAGCAGGCCCATCTGCCGGCTGTAGAGGTCGTGGACCAGCGGCAGCTCGGTCATCTCCTGCGTGCCCATGGCGGCGGCGAAGGTAAGCGCGAGCACCCGATCCCCCGGGATCAGCACATTGTAGTCGCGCAGGATGTAGTCGGTGATCAGGTGGTGTGCGCAGGTGAGCTGGTGAGCATCGGTGAAGCTGCCGCTGCGGTCCATGGCGATCGCGACCGCGAAGTTGTGAGTGTTGAAGACCGGGGCGAACGAGGGCTGGGTGTCGCGCTCCTCGCTGACGGGCGTCGTGAACAGCTTTCCCTCCAAGGCCTGCTGGAAGGCCACCCAGGCCTCCCGCGATCTGCCGGTCAGGTCCTGGCGCGGCGCCGCGGGCGCGAGCGCTGCGTCCGCCACCGCAAGCAGCGCCACCAGCGCTAGGAGTCGCCCCGGGCGCACTCTCGGGTTCACCTGCATTGAGATCCTCCGGCGCGCGTCGTTTAGCGCAGGCAGTAGATCGCGCCGCGCTGTGTGGTGGCGAACAGCAGACCGCCCGCCATGGCCAGCTCATGGGACGGCTCGCCGTCCAGCTCGGGCGAGGTCACGGGGGCCTGGCCGATGGCGCCGCGGTAGATGCGTGCGCCTGCCGCAGCGACCACGCCCCTGCGGCCGCCCTGCCCCGTAGCGACCACGGCGCCATTGAGGTCGTCAACCTGCATGGCGATGGCCTGGTGACCTTCGGGGCTGACGGCCAGCACCACGTCGTCATAGCAGACAGCGAAGCTCCCATCATTCCACGACGCGATCGAGCGCACGCGACCGGCGTTGCGTCTAGGGAAGGTCGCGACCTCGGCACCACGAGCATCGACCACGTGTACCGTCCCGTCGAGGTCGCCCACAGCCCACGCCTCACGCCCCGGCAGCGCCACCGGGCCCGCACATATGGGGCTGCCCACGCGCACCCACGCCGTGCACGAGCGGTCCTCGACTCGTGTCAAGTACAGGGCATCCCCCAGAGGCTGCAGCAGCATGTCCTCGCCGGCGATGGCCGGGGCCATGGTCAGCGCCCGGTCGCTGCCGGTCTCGATGAGCGCGGTCGCGCCGGTGTCGAGGTCGTGCACTGCGAGCTCGCCGGAGCCGAGACCCGCAGCGAGCAGCGGCCCGCGGGTGACGAGCGGGGTCAGAGCCGGCGCGGGCAGTCGTGTGACCTCGGAGAGATGCAGTGACAGCGGCATGTCGCAGTCCCGCCGCCAGGTAGCGCCTATGCGGTAGATGCGGGCGTCGGCACCGGCCACGTAGGCCTCATGCCCGCGTACCGCCGGCGCGCTGGCACGTACCCCGGCCGTCGCCGGTGTGACTTCCGTGGCGAATGCTGGTGCGGGGAAGCGGCCGGTCCCCCGGCCGCGGCCCAGTACGGCCACGCGCACCTGCGCCCGCCGCTTGCCGTCACCGGCGTCCACAGCCCACACACACCCGGCACCCACGACGGGCGGCGACAGCGGGCCGCCCGATGCCTCCGTGCGCCAGATCACAGCCGGTGCCTCCGCGGACACCGCGGCCGGGGCGTGCCGCCGCTGATGCGGATCGCCGCCGACCATGGCCCAGGTCAGGCGGTCACCCGGCAAGCGCTGCCCACGCTGGGGACAGCCCGCCTGCTCGCAGCGCACGGTCCCGAGTGGGTACGGACGGCCGCAGGCAGCGCAGGTACGCAGCAGGATGCCACAGCGCGGACAGTAACCCACCGCGTCGCCGCCGGAGACGATCAGTTCGCCGCAGGTCGGACAGGGCTGGTAGAATGGGCGCCCGCAGCGTGTGCAGAAACGCTGCTGTGCGGCCGGGCTCAGGCTCTTGGCCGGCGTGCCACAGAAAGCGCACTGCTCGGGAAGTGGCTGGTCCCCCAACGCCTGCTGCAGTGCCAGCGGACAGTCATCGCGGCCGCACGGCTCGGCCTCGGCCGAGATGGGCTGCCGGCACACGACGCACGTGCCTCGGGCAAGTTGCTGAATGCTGATCTCGTTCACTGCTCCGCCCCCGTTTCAGCGGCGCCGGCGGGCCGGATCGTCACCTGGGCTCGCACGAGAACCTGGTTGCGCCACGCATAGCCCGGTGCCACCTGACGTTCGACCACCAGCTCACCTGCCTGGTCGGGCTGGCTGCCCAGAGGGTCGTGATGTCTCGGCGAGTAGGGCGTGCCGGCCGGTGCCGGCATGGGCTGCACGCGCAGCAGGCTCAGCACCTCCCCGAAGGTCTCGGACGCCACCTGCCCCTGATCGCGCAGCGCGATCGCCTGGCTCAGCGCCTCCGCGGTGATGGTACGTGCGGTGGTTTCGAGGCTGTCACGTACAGGTTCAGCGCCGCGCCCGATCGCACGAGCGGCACGGGTGACGCTGACCTCGTGCTGAGCGTCATCAGCGTCGGCGACGGCCGCCAGCAGTTCGCGCGGCACTCGGCGCCCGAGCTCAAGGTAGGCGGAACGGACCACCTGCCGCATGCGCTCGGAGAGCTGATCCAGCAGCGGGGCGAGTTCGGGCTCGTCGGATCGGCTCTCCCGCATCTGGCTGGCGCCCCGAGTGGCCGCGCTGGCCTCGCGTACCAGGTCGGCGATCGCCGCAATCGGTCCGCCGCCCGCCTGGTTGTGCATCGCGTGGTTAATGATCTGGTGGCCGGCCGCCCTGTAGGTCTTGGCATCACCGTCAACGGCGGGCGGGCCGTCGCTGTGCTGTACCGGCTCGCCGGATGGCGGGGCTGCCCCGCCGGCACGCGAGATCAGCGCCTGAATGCCCTGCAGCCGCTGGTCCAACCGGTCGCCCTGTTCCTTGAGCGCCGCGCTCAGGCTCGCGGCCACTCGGACCTGCTCCTGCTGAAGACCCGAGAGCGCCTCGCCGTGTTCCGCCAGCCGGCTCTGCGCTTCCGCCGCCCGCTGGGCCGCATGCGCCTCGATCGAGTCCAGCTTCATCGCCAGCGCACCGACCTGGTTGCTGACCTCCGACAGGATGCCCACGACATCACGCACAGCGCCTCGCAACTGCTGCACATCGCTCGCCAGCTGGCCACTTGCGGCGTCCCGGGCGCGCATGCTCTGCATCGTCCCGACCGGGGACTCGGGACGCCGGGCCGGCCTGCCGGCCTGAGTGCGGCCGGTGTAGGCCAGCACCGCCACGATGGCGAGCACCGCGACCACGCCGATGCCGACCAGGAGCGGCATCGTGTAGTCGGCCGAGCCCGCCTCAGGTGGCGGAGTCGGTTCCTGGTGGGGTGGTGGTGTCGCACTGGGCGTGGCAGTGTTCGACGGTGATGGCCCTGGCGAAGTGGTCGTCCCGCCCGAGGTCCCTGCGGCGGCGCGGGCCCGGGTGAACGCCTCGTTGATGACGCGGGCCCAGCGCTCGGCCAGTGCCCTGGCGTCCGCCATGTTGTGCGCGTGCGCCTCCGCCCGCGTGACCGCCACGATCTGCTCGCCGTCGGCCATGACGCGCCACTCGCCGTCGGCACCGGCCTCGGCCCTGGCGGCCGCGCGGGCCCTAAACGCCTCCCGGATGCTCGTCTCCACGCCCTCTCGGCGTCGTGACGGGGGGTTGTTCTGGCGGTCAGTCTCGTAGTTGCTCCGCAACTCGAAGAGTTCCCGTCCATCGAACGTGATCGAGGCCGGCGTCGGTGACGTCAGGGCCTCCCCGCCACCCGTATTCGCGGGCGTGTTGGCCGGGGTGTTCTGCGCCAGCACCGTCGGGGTCGCCGCGGCGATGGCGCACAGTGTGAGGAGGCCTGTGATGAGTTTGCTCAGATGCATCCGCAACCGCCGTCCTTCGTCCCCCGCGCGGATTCGACGCGGAAGGCTGATGCGTAACGTCCGTGCCGGCTCAACCGGCACGGTATGCCTGCACGACCAGCTTGAGCCGCTCGTCCGGCTCGGCCACGCCAAGATCCGCCAGGTCGTCCCCCAGGACGCGCACTGTCGGCTGCAGCCTGCCCCCTGCGTCCACGCCGATGGTGACATCAAAGGCTCGTGCGGCACGCGCGGCTTCGTCCGGGACACGGAACTCGCCCAGCAGCATGGCGTCAGTGCCGCGTTCATCGCCCGCCGACATCAGCCGCAGGCGCGGGTGCCGAACACCGGCACCGATGACGAAGCGCCGGTGTGCCACCGACCCGGTGGGGTAGCGCACGCCCCGGCGCAGGATGGCCTCGAAGCGCCCGCCCACCTCGATCCCCACGTGGTCCTGCGTGATGTGGGCCTCCGCGGACCAGATCGCGTGCACCGCGCCGCGCGCCACCGCAGCCAGCCGATCCTCCGGGCCGACATCCTCGGAGACGAGAGCCGTGTCGAACCGCTCGCGCACGCTCTCGACGAGCGGTGGAAACAGGCTCGAGCCGCCCACCAGATACACCTGATCGAAGCGGGAAGCGAAGCCCTCAGCCCGCTGCAGCGTCGCCACCAGGCGGCCCCAAAGCTCCTCAAGCTGGCCGAGCTGCGGGCGGATCACCGCATCGATGGCCTCACGCGTGATGGCACGCTCGGACTCGAATCGGATCTGCTCGTCGCCGATCTGCCGAGCTAGGGCCACGTGCATGCTGTCGCCATCGGTGCGGCCCGAGGCGACGCGTTCCTTGGCGAGGCGGCAGGCGTTCATCATCTCGGTGCGGATCAACATCTCGACCCACTCGTCGTGACCGTCCCCAAGCTGGCGGCGCGCGACCGCCAGCAGGCCGGGCAGAGCCGCTTCGAACTCCTCGCGAACCAGGCCGTAGACAGCCCGGTCGAAGTGGGTGCCCCCCACGATGACGCCCATGGGCTGGCCCAGCGGCGAGTAGATCGCGCGCCATACCCGGCGGCCCGGATCTTCCTCCAGAGTGATGGCCAGAGCCGCCACGTCGGTGGTGCCCCCCCCCGAGTCAATGACGCCGACGTTCCCCTCGCCCAACAGCGAGCTGCGCGCGAACAGCGATGCGGCCGCCTCCGGCTCGGTGACGAAGGTCGTGCGCTCCAGGTCGAAGCCGGCGCGCTCGGCGGCACGGGCCAGCACGGCCCGGTGTGCCTCGCCGAAGGCGGCAGGCACGGTGAGCACCAGCCGGACCTGGCCGGGCTGTGTGACGTCGCCACAGCTCTCCTGGAACTGCGGCGTCTCCGACGCCCGGCAGAACAACCGCCACAGGTAGGCCCCGATGACCTCCTCCAGGGGCAGCGCCTCGCCTCGCACTTCGACCGCAGTGATGCCCGACAGGAGCATGCTCTTCAGGGGCAGATCGGCGCGGTCGCTGTCGGCGGAGCGGACCGCTCCACCCGGGTCCTCCCACATCATGCGTTGTGCCAGTTCGCCGATGACCCAGTCGTGTTCGCGCGTGCGGTGCAGGGCCGTAGGCACGGTGACGTAGCTGTTGACCTCGCTGCCCACGTCGGGAGGGAAGACGACGGCTCGCGCCCGCCCACCAACCAGCACGGCGGCCTTGGACTGAACGGTGCCGAAGTCGAGCGCCAGGAGCGGCTCCTCGACAGGTCGAGATTCGACGAGTGGCCGGAAGACCACGTCGACACGCCCGGCCTCCACAGGGGCCAGATCGCTGTCCTCAGGCCGCGCGGCGACGGTGAAGCTGGTGCGCACCGGGCCGTCGGCCGTATGCAGCGCCCGGTGGGGCAGCGCCTGCATAGGGATCTCGGTGAACTCCGTGTCCACCTGCACCGAGGCCGAGCCGATCACCTCGACCGCTGCGTGAGCAGGGCTGTCCGGCACGATCTCCACCGCCAGGGGCCGGCCGACCACCGAGCGCAAGTAGACACCGCTCACGTCGAGGTTGGCGTCCACGACGCGCAGGTCAACCTGCGGGAGCAGTGGTTCGACGCCCACCGGGACGGCGCGCATCCGGAACTCAAGGCGGGCGACTCGGCTGTGGTCGCACAGCGAGGCGCCGCTTCGCCTCCGCAGGTCCCCCGCCCAATGGACCTGCACACGTAGTTCGCGGGGACGCGGGTCGGACGCGACACGTTTGGCCTTGAAGATAAGGTCGAGGGTAGGGGGGTTATCGGCCGTAAGCAGGGGCACCGGCACGCGCGCGGGCCAGCGCACCTCGACCAGATCGGGCTCGGCGCCCTGGACATCGACGCTGTGAATAATCGCGGGCCCGGCGCCCCGGTTAATCAGTGGGATGGCCACATGAGTGTCCGTGGAGGCGGAGACGGCTGCGGCGTACTCATCCTGGTGCAGAGCCAGTCGCCCGCGCGGACGCCCGCAGGATACGCACCATGCGTCGTGCACTTCGTGGCACAGGTGAAGACAACACAAGGGGAGCTCCCCGCCTGTGCCGTCGTGGCTGCTGTTCCGGTCATCTCGCATGCCTGTCTCGACCCCCGCAGGCTCGTCACCATACCAGCAGGCCGCGTCACTTCAGGCGTCCCCC
>JALGVA010000265.1 GCA_029820295.1 Candidatus Zipacnadia bacterium | reverse complement strand
AAGCGGGGCGTCAGCCACCCCATGACGCTCATGCAGACCATCAACCCGTCGGCCGAGGTCGAAGAGGAGCAGTCGGGCACGCGCCAGCTGCTGGGGATGCTGGAGCGCGACATCTTCGTGGGCAACCAGGACGTCTTCCCCCAGCGCATGAAGGGCCTGCAGGGCATCATCGCCGCTCAGGGCGGCGACCTCGTGCTCGACGCCCACGGCCAGGCGGTGACGACGCAGGACATGTACCACGCCATCGCTGCGACCGTCTACGGCGAGGGCGGCGACATCACCAAGGTCTACCTGCACCCCGAGTGCCAGGCGGACATCAACGCGGCGCTGGCGAGCGCGGAGCGCATCGCCATCCCCGTGCAGGGCGCTGACGGCCGCATCGTGCACGGCGCCAACCAGACGGCTCTGGCGCACGCATCCGGCGTGATGGAGTTCGACATCGACCGGTTCGTGAGGGCGGGCTGGCTGATGAAGGCCCCGGCGGCGGCGGTCGGGCCGGAGGACGCCGCCAAGGCCCCGGCGGCCCCGACCATCGACGGCGTGACCGGCAACGCCGGGACCATCGTGGACCAGACCAACCTCCCGGCCGGGGACTACTGGGTCAAGGTGTCGGCGGTGTGCGAGAACGGCGAGAGCGCTGCGACGGCTGCGGGCGCCGCCGTCACCCTCACCGCTGGCAAGGCCATCCAGATCACCGTCACCCCCAATGGTTCCCTGACCACGGGCTACCGCGTCTACCTGAGCGCCAAGGACGCGGCGGACAACAGCGACTGCCGGTTCTACGCGGAGTACGCGGCGACCGGGGAGCAGCAGGTGCTCACCGTGGACGGGACCTGGGTCACCGGCTCGACCTGCCAGTTCCTGCTGAGCATGGACCCGGCGGACCGGGCCATCGACTGGCGCCAGCTGTTCCCGATGACCCGGTTCAACCTGGCCATCACCGCGCCGGTCATCCCGTTCCTGGTCATGATCTATGGCTACCTCCGGGTTATGAAGCCAAACTGGCATGGGATGATCAAGAACGTCATCCCCTCGCAGGCCGGCTGGAACCCGTTCGGGGCGTAGCCGCGCCGTCGCACCGTGACGTGCATCACGGCGGAGGGCGATCCTGGCCGGTCGCCCTCCGCCTCTCGAAGGAGTGACTGATGATGGCGAACGAGGGCGTTCCGGCGCTGCCGCAGGACGTCGAGGAGAAGCTCAACGACATGTGCCCGGTAGCCGCACGCGCGGAGCTGGGCGCGTTCCTGGCTGCGGTCAAGGCCATGCTCGAAGACCACGAGGCGCGCATCTACGTGCTGGAGAACCCGTAGCCACAAGGAGGCTGCCATGCCAATCATCAGGAGCGAGCGATGGGCCGGGGCCTGCGTGTACCTGGGCGACGGCCTGGTGCAGTTCGGCGCGGACGGACTGGCCCTGGGCGTCGTGGCGCGTGACGGGCGCCCGGTCAACCCGCCGGCCCCCATCGGCCGGTCGCAGGTGGAGTCCGCGCTGCAGTCAGACAGCTACGTCGTGGAGGGCGACGAGAACCCGGAACCGGAGTACGAGGCAGGGCCGGACGCCGAGGCCGACGCGGTGCCCGAGGCCCAGCCGGCCGAGGAGCACGCCGAGCGTCCCGACCTCGCGGCGATGAGCCGCGGCGAGAAGTACCGCTACTGCCGGGACGTGCTCGGCCTGGAGGTCCCCTACATCGGGACCTCTCAGGACGACTTCGACGAGGCGATCCGCGCGGCCTGGGCGGAGGCCGACGGGAAGTAAGCCCGGAGAGGCAGGTGGCGGTGCGTGGCGATCATTACGGCGGCGGAGGTCAAACGACGCATCATAGGCCTCAAACCCTACCTCGACCAGGTGGACGCCCTCCTCAAGGCCGAAGAGGGTGAGCAGAGTCCGGGCGTGGTGGGACTGATCGACGAGAACATCGCGGCGGCGACGGCGCGCTTTGAGCGCGAACTGGAGACCTGCCTTGAGGCCACTGTTATCCATCAGGACATCGCTGACGGCGAGGTGCAGGGCGTCGATTACGACCTGCGCGAGCCGGCCCTGGACTGGGACCGCAAGGCGTCCGTGTCGTTGCTGCAGATCAAGCTGCGGCGCCGGCCGGTCATCAGCGTGGAGTCCATCGCGCTCAAGCTGAGCGACGACTACCCGCTGTTCACCTTCCCGCCCGGCTGGTATGAGGGCCACGTGCAGTTCAACCTCGGGGTCATCAGTATCGTACCGGTGCCGGTGGGCGACGCCATGCTGAGCAGCACCGGCCAGGTCATGTACCAGTGGCTAACCGGCCGGATGCCCTACCCCGTCATGCCGCAACTGCTGCGCGTGAACTACACGGCCGGCTACGCCGACCCGGTGAACGACCCGCAGCTGGCGGAGTTGCGTCGCCACCTGGCCAACGACGCCGCGCTGAAGACCCTGGCGGACGTGCGCGACCTGCTGCCCAGCAACGTGAGCATCGACGGGGCGTCGGAGGGGTTCGACACCGTGCAGCAGCGGCTGGAGGCGCGGCAGGCCGAAATCGACGAGTTCCTGACCGGCTGGCGCGAGCGTCAGCAGCCCGCACCGCTGATCATCATCTGAGGGAAGGCGGTCCGCCATGCTGCTGAACCCGGTGGCCGCGCGGCAACTGATAGCCAGCCAGGGAGAGCGGGTGCGCTGGTTCGAGGCGCTGCCCTGCGACTGCCGTGACCCGGGCGACCCGAACGCCTACGACCGGGACTGCCCGCACTGCAGCTTCGGCTACGTCTACCGCGAGCGCGAGGTGCCGGACACGGTGAAGGCCCTGGTGCACAGCGAGCGGCGCAGCTTTCTGCACGCCGAGTTCGGCTACATGAGCATGGGCGACCTCTACATCACCACCATGAGCGACGAGTTGCCCCTGGGCGACTGGGACCGCGTGGTGCTGGTTGACCGGGTGCGCCCCAAGAAGGAGATCGTCCGTCGGGGCGCGGAGGACGTGCCCGACCCGCTGGCGGAGGAGTTCCCCGTCAAGGTGCTCGCGGTGGCGGACAGCGACACGGAGTTCATCGAGGGCACGGACTGGAGCTTCGACGCCGAGGCCGGCACCGTGCTGTGGCTGCCCGGCGGCGCGCGCCCGGACCGGACGGTCTACACCGTGCACTACCACTACGCGCCGGTCTACTGGTACACGGGCAGCGGCATGACGGCCGCGCGGCCGATGCCCGGCGGTCTGGGATCGTGGCCGCAGACCGGCCGCCTGGAGATCAAGCACCCGGTCGAGGGGTGAGGAGCGGTGGACCTCCAGTACTGGCGCTACATGGAGGAGACCCACCCGGTGTACGACCGCCCGCCCGACGTGGAGGCGTGGCCCTTCGCTCAGCCGCTTCCCGTGCGCGGCGGGCACGAGCTGCTGCCCGATCCCTACCGGGAGGCGGAGGAGGCAGAGGCCGCCGGGCTGATCGACGAGCCGCTGCACATGAGCATCGAGGGCCTCCCGCGGCTCGACTGGTATCAGAACGCGGCCGGACACACGGTGTTGACGCTGCGGCTGTTCAGCGCCTACGCCGAGGACATGGACGTGAGCGAGGTGGTGGCGGCGGCCCGGACCATGTTCGAGGACTTCAAGCTGCACAGCCGGGGACCGCTCACGCGTGCAGACCTGCGCGACCTGGGGCATCCGTACGGCTACGGCCTGTCCGACGAGCCGCAGTCCTGGGCGCGCCTGCAGGCA
>JALGVA010000008.1 GCA_029820295.1 Candidatus Zipacnadia bacterium | reverse complement strand
GCCGACACTGCTCTGGGCGGCAGGAGGGTAGAGCTGAGGAGGGGAGGCGGTAAGGTCGGCAGGGGCAGAGCGCACCGTCCGGCGACTGAGTTGCGTCGGACGTGCTACGCGCGGGCTCGTCGCGCTCCGGCCGCAGACCGCCGGCTCGGTGCGACGGATGCTTCGGAAGTAGCGCGTGATCGCCGTCGACTCCTCCCGACGGCCGCCCGGCCCGACTACCACTCCCTGGGGTCGGGCACCTCGACGGGCGCGCTATCCTGCTGCGCGGACCGGTGTCGGGCACCTCGACGGGCGCGCTATCCTGCTGCGCGGACCGGTGAGCGCACAGTCCGGGCAGAGTCATGTCGAGCGCCTCGTAGACGTCGATGGGCGGGTCGGTGTCATCGATGATGCTGCGCACGAACTCATCGACCATGTAGTACTCACTGCTGCCATGCCCGCCGGCGAAGGCCTCCGGCGGCGCGCCGGGGTGGTTGGCATCCACATCAAAGCGCATCGGCCCGCTGAGCTTGTCGTAGCGCTCACGGTAGAGCTGATGGGGGCTCGCGGTCACGACGCTGCCGCTGCGCGATGACTCGAGATGGCCCCGGGTGCCGTAGATGCACGCCCAGTGGTGCGGGGGCTCCTTGGCGACTGAGAAGCTGCACAGCACCTTGATCGTGACGTCACCCGCGGTCTTGAACAGGCCCACCTCCATGTCGATGCATCCGATGTCGGGCCGGCGGCGGTTGCCGGTGTGCATGCCGACCGCCGTCACGCACCGATCGTGCAGCATCTGCAGCAGCGGCCCCAGGTCATGGGTACAGTAGACGATCGGGGGCATGCCGGCGCGCCAGGTCAGCTCGCCCTTCTTCCCCCCAACGCTGTCGGCCTGGCGCACCATCCCCTGCTCGTATGGATGCACGTACTCACACTCGGCGTAGATGATCTCGCCCAGCTCCCCGCCCTCCACGATCTGCCGGTAGGTCTGCACCCACGGGAAGTAGGCCATGTTCTCAGCGAAGGCGTAGCTGGCGCTGCTGCGCCTGACGGCGGCGACCAGCGCGCGCGCCTCCTCGAGGCTGTAGACTGCCGGCACCTCGCAGAAGCAGTGCTTGCCCGCATCGAGGCAGGCGATCGACTGCTCGGCATGCAGCGGCAGCGGCGTGGCGATGTAGATTGCGTCGAGGTCAAGCTCGAGGAGCTGCTCAAGGCTCTCGACGGCGTGCGCTGCGCCGAGGGTCGCGGCCATGGCCTGCGCCTTGTCGAGGTTGTGGTCCGCGACGGCGTACAGCTCGCACTCCCTGTGGTGGGCGAACACGGCCGCCGGTCCGGCGCCTCGGTAGAGCCCGACGACTCCAACTCTGAGTGCCATCAGGGCACCTCCTGCTCCCGGGATCGGGCACGGCGGTCATACGGCGCGCCGCCGGGGCGGACTTCCGCCCTCGCGTCGCCGACTCCTGCCGGACCTTCGCCGACCGGACACCGCTGTTGCGCCCGGAGGCCGCGATCGGCCGCCTGAAAGCCGGCGTCGTGTCGGAGTAACGAACGCGCAAGGTGTTGGAGCAGTCGCGCTCGAACAGAAGCGGAGACGTGGTCAACATCGGTGGCCCCCGCGGGCCCGGTCCGACACGACAGGAGGACGCTCATGCGCCGGTATGCCGTCATCCCCGGGATGTTGCTGGCCATGGTGATGACTGCCGCCACGTTCGCTCAGCAGGAGGCCGCGATCTACATCACCGCCGGTGATACCTCGTACTTCAAGCCCGCCTCAGCGCTGTCCACGACCGCTGCGCCGGGGAGGTGGTTCCAGCGCAGGGCCGCCTTCGCGGCGCGCGGCGACTACCTGTTGCTGGCTCCGGCCGGCGGCACGTGTCCCGATCTGACTATCACCCCGGGGCTTCGCGGCCACTACAACCTCTATGTCAATCTGCGCGAGATCGACCATCTCTCGGGCCTGCAGCTCAAGCTGAGCGGCGAGGAGCTGGCGCACACCATCACGCCGGCGATGGGCACCGAGACGGTGCACACCAACCGCGAGATCCTGTGGGCCACGGACGTGGACCTCACGGACCAGACGATCCTGATGCGCGGCATCGGGCGCATCGTGTACTTCAACTATCTCAAGTTCGTGCCCGTCGCCGCGGATCAGCCGGGCGTGGCGGTTGATCCGGAGCGCGTACGCCGGGAGCCGCTGTTCGATGTGTGGGAGGAGTGGTCGAGGACTCGGGACGCCGTGCCCGAGGGCATGGTCGAACTCGAGCACGTGCCGGAGCAGCCAGGGACGCCGGCGGGCGACGACGGCCGCGGCTACGTGATCACCGCCCGGCCCTACCTGGACCTCGTCTTCCCGGACGCCATACCGGCGGCCGCGGACGTGGTGTCGGAGCTGCGTGTGGCCGCCGCCCGCGGTGAGTACGAGCCTGTAACCTTCTCCGTGCACGCGTTCCGCGATCTGGGGCCCGTCCGGGTCAGCGTGAGCGATCTGACCGGCGGCGCGGGCGCCATCGGCAACGGCGCCATCGACGTTGCCGCCGTGGCCTGCCGCAACCTGCGCACGAGCTTCCGCGGAAGCGTCTACATGCGCGCGCCGACGCTGCTGGAGGCCGTATCAGAGGTCGAGGTCCCGGCAGGACGCACTCAGCAGTTCTGGCTGACGATCCATGTGCCGCCGGACACGCCTGCGGGCGAGTACGCCGGCACCATCACCGTCGCGCCGCAGGACGCCGCACCCTCGCCGCTGGCTCTCATCCTGCGCGTCCATCCCTTCGAGCTGCGCGAGGTGCAGGGCGTCTCGCTGGGCATGTACGATCAGCTCTGGTCGGCGACGGCCGATGGCGCATGGTTGCGGGATCGCTTCGCCGACATGCGCGGTCACGGCATGACGACCCTCGGCTACTGCGGCGGCCTGAACGGGACCATCGACCTGGCGGACGGCGTGGCGCGGGTACGCTTCGACGGCACGAGCCGCTTCGAGCAGGTCATGGAGGCATACCGCGAGGCGGGCTTCCCCCGCCCGCTGCTGTGGCTGATGGACGGTGACATCTGGGCCTGGTGCGGCGAGCAGGCGGAGGTGGGGTCGGCGCAGTTCGAGGATCTCTACCGCCAGGTCATCCGGTCAGTGCTGCAGCAGTCCGACCGGCGCAACTGGCCGGGCATCGTGTTCCAGCCCGTCGATGAGCCGGGATCCTACGGACACCGCCCCAACGCCGCGTACATCGAGCGGTGGGCGGTCGAGTCGCGGCTCATCAAGGATGCGGGCGGCGCCGTCGAGGTGGATCACATCCCCTTCTCCACGGACGACCCACGGCTGAAGCACGCGCTGGAACGCGCTTTGCCCTTCATCGACATCTTCACCCAGCGCTTTTCCACCAGGCCGATCTGGTTCGAGCCGGATGGCTGGTGGTGGGGGAACATGAAGCAGCAGGTCGCCGAGTGGGGCAAGGAGCTGTGGTCATACAACATCAACGACGCCGCCTTCTTCCCGGAGCTGCCCACGATGCGGCTCGCCTACGGGGTGTTCGTGTGGCGCGAGCAGGTGACGGGCCAGTTGCTCTGGCAGTACCAGCAGGCCGCCGGCAATCCACTCAACTGCCTCGATGGCAGCTACACCGACATGATGTACCGCTACCCGGAGACGCCCCATGCGGACATCCCGGGCGGCCCGTCGCTGATGTGGGAGTGCATCCGCGAAGGCGTGGACGACCTGCGTTACCTGCAGACCCTCGAGCACGCCATTGAGCGGGCCGAGGCGGACGGACGGCACGAGCGCGCGCAGCAGGCCCGGGCGGTGCTGACCGGGCTGGCCTCCAGCCTCGACATGGAGCAGCTTCGCGCGCGTAACCGCTACATCGAGTGCCGGTGGGAGGAGACGGCGACGGACTCCTCGGGCGCGGGCACGGTCGGCGGCAGCTTCAACATTCCCAATGGCTGGGACCTGGCCGACTACGACCGCCGGCGCAACAGGGTCGCCTACCAGATCGTGCGATTGGGCGGAGGGCCCTGATCGACCCGGTCAAGGGCCTCAGCGCAGTTCGGGGCACGTTGACCAGGGCCTCGCGGCTTCTTCACTCCCCGCGCAGATGCCGCCACGGCGCGCACTTCGCTCGCCCGCCACGCCGGTCCTGTGTGCGCAGCCGCCACCGGTGGACCCGGCGCGCCGGGCATGCCGGGCCGTGGGCGGTTCCCCACCGGGGCTTCCTCGCAACCAGACGCTACCGCACGCGCAGGTGCCCACGCCGGGGCGGAGAAGCCTCGTGCGCAGGGCGTGGCGCTCAACCTGGTCTCGGGGAGGCGCACGATCATGATCCTCAAACACATCGCACTCGCCGCGCTGGTGCTGTCGGCCGCCGCCGGGCCGGCCGCGGCCCAACTGACGCTCGTCCGCGACGGTGAGCCGGCCGCGCGGATCATGCCGGCAGACCCGGACGAGACGACCGCGCTGGCCGCCGAGGAGCTGAACCTGTACCTGGGCAGGATGTCCGGGGCGACGCTGCCGGTCGTCGCGGAGCCATCCGCGGACGGGTCGCTGGTGGTGCTGGGCGCGCCCGACAGGGCGTGGGCGGCGCAGGCCGAGCTGGCCTCACTGGCCTTCGACGGCTTCGTGGTCGAGTGCGCGGGCGACCGACTGGTACTGGCGGGGAACGTGCCCGAGGGCACGCTCAACGCGGTCTACTGGCTGCTCGAAGAGCTGGGCGTGCGCTGGTTCATCCCCACCGAGCTGGGGGAGAACGTCCCCGATCTGCCGACGGTCACCATCCCGGCGATGAACCGGCGCGTGGAGCCGCGCTTCGTCAATCGGCGCAACCACGGCATTGACGCGTCGATCCTCGGCGAGGGCGAGGCCTGGCGCCGGCGGGTGCGCATCACCAGCCATGACCTGAACGTGCCCTTCAACCGCTACTCGCACAATCTGTATACCATCTTCCCGGCGAGCGTCTATGGCGAGACGCATCCCGAGTACTTCCCGCTCATCAACGGCGTGCGGCGCATCCCGGAGACCGACCACGCGCAGAACTGGCAGCCGTGCACCAGCAACCCCGAGGTGGTGCGCCTGACCATCGAGGCCGGGCGGCGCTGGTTCTCCGAGCACCCCGAGGCGAACTTCTTCTCGGTGGGCATGAACGACAGCGGCGAGTTCTGCCAGTGCGACCGCTGCACGGCCCTTGATATCCCCGGCGCGACCTTCCGGGGGCGCCCGATGCTCTCCGACCGCTACTTCACCTTCGTCAGGCAGGTGGCCGAGGGCATCGCCGAGACCCATCCGGACAGGTACGTAAGCTGCATCGCCTACAGCAAGGTCGAGGCGCCGCCGGTCAATGTCGAGCTGCCGGACAACGTGCTGGTGGTGATCACCCAGGACGTCGGCCAGTGGCATGACCCGGCCTACCGGCGGGCGGACCAGGAGTTCGCCCGCGCGTGGGCCGAGGCGGCGGGGGCGTTCGGGACCTACGACTACACCGGCCTGACCTGGACCATGCCGCGCGTGTATCCGCATCTGATGGCCGATTCCCTGCGCTTCTACGACGAGATCGGTGCGGTTGCGGTGACCAACGAAGCCTTCCCCACGTGGTGGTATGCGGGGCCGCAGATGTACCTGCGCGCGAAGCTCATGTGGGACCCGCGGCAGGACGCCGACGCGGTGCTCGGCGAGTTCTACGACGGCTTCTTCGGGCCGGCCAGCGCCCCCATGGAGCGCTTCTATGACCGGCTCGAAGCGGTCATGATGACGGAGCGCCCGGGCCGCTGGTTCGAGGGGCTGAGCAGCGTGATCCAGCAGCTCGACCTGTGGCAGCCGGCCGACCTGGAGGCCTGCCGGGAGGCGCTGGGGGAGGCGTGGCGGCTGGTTCGGGACACCGAGCCCTATGCCGCCCGCGTCAACTTCGTCTCCCGGGGCTTCCGGCTGGCCGATGCCATGCTCGAGGAGTACTGGCTCGCGCGGCGTGTGCATGCACTGGGCGGCTCTGCGACGGTTCCGGCCGACGAGCTGGCCGGCGTGCTGGGCGAGTTCCTCGACGCCGCCGCGCGGCGCGAGCGCGTCTGGGAGTCGATCCGCGACGATGAGCTGCTGTCGGGCATCTACACCCGCATCCTCGGCCCCCGCCCCCAGCGGCTGGCCTCGTGGCGCACCTACCTGCAGAGCGCTCCGGCGCAGGCCTTTGCGGCGCTGATCACGCGCGGCGACGAGGTCGGCGCGTCCGCGATCGAGGACCTGGTGGCGCGCGCGCCGCAGGGCCTGGGCTTCACCGTCCGCGCGATGCACTGGGCGACCACGCACCCGGATGCGCCCAACGCGTGCGTCAACCCGGGCTTCGAGGAGGCCGGCGATGGCGAGGCGCCCGCCGGCCTCGACTGGGTGGCGACGAACACCCCGCCGGGGTGGTCGAAGTGGGAGATCGACGGGGCGTACGAGGGCCTGACGTGGGAGGCCGAGGGTGGCAGGAGCGGGCCCCGGTGTGTGCGCATCTCCGGCGCGCGCGACGGTTGCTTCATTCAGCCGATCCCGGTGACGCCGGGGGAGCGCTGGTTCGTCTCGATCTGGGCGCGCAGCACCGGCTCCCGCGAGCAGAGCCCGCGCCTGCTGATACGCTGGCGCGACGCCGAGGGCGCCTGGACCGCGAATGAGGCGGGCCTGCACGTGGACGGTGAGGGCGGGGCCGACCGCTGGCAGCAGCTCATGGTGGTGGCGACCGTGCCCGACGGGGCCGGCCAGGCGGTGCTGCTCCCCGCCGCCACCGGCCAGGGCCCCGGCGATGTGGTGATCTTCGACGACGCACGCGCGGTCCGTCTCCCCGATGAGCCGGGCGAGCCGGAGGGCTAGCGGTCTCAGCGTGCGGCGGCCCATCGATCCATCAGATCTGACGGTGGGAGCGTGACGGCCTGGTATCAGTCTCTGAGGTGAGTGATGTGAGCATGCGGCATTGGTGCAGTGTAGTGTGCGCCCTGTGTCTGGCGGCGGCTGCGTACGGACAGCCGCTGATCACCGCCTACCGTGCCGAGCAGCCGCCGCGGATTGACGGCGAGCTGGCCGACGGGTGCTGGCTGGCGGCGAACGTCACCTCGCCGTTTCTGTCGGCAACCGGTCGGGGTCTGCCCGAGGCCCAGACCCAGGCGCGCGTGTGCTGGGATGACGAGAACCTGTACATCGCGATGGAGGCCTTCGACCGCTTCCTGGAGCCGAAGCTGAATGCGCTGGACCGCGTGCGGGCGGAGGAGACCGGGCGTGATGCGCGCGTGTTCGCCGATGACTGTGTGGAGGTGTTCCTGCATCCGCCGGGGATGGCATACTACTACCATTTCGCGGCCAACTCAGGGACGGGGAGCATCGAGAAGACCTCGGTGGACGCGGAATGGGATACTGAATGGCGGTGCATGGCCCGGCGCGGCACCGGGAGCTACGTGGTGGAGATGGCGATACCGTTCGCGGCGCTGGGCGCGGGGCCGGAGGGTGAGTGGCGCGCCAACTTCGCGCGGGAGCGAACCGCCGTCGAGGAATGGTCCACCTGGAGTGGTCTGCAGGGCGAGTTCCATCAGCCCGACGAGTTCGGCCTCCTGTGCTTCGCCGAGAGCGGGCCCGCGCTGTCGGGCATCGAGCTGATGAGCCGGGACCGCGAGCAGGTGCTGGACGGGACGGTTCGGGGCGCACACGCGGAAGACGTGGTGTGGGAGGCAACCGTCAGCGCGGGCGACGAGCACGAATCCGCCTCAACAGAAGGGGGCGGGCGACACACGCTGGCGGTGGGCATCCCGCAGCCTGCCTTTGAGAGCGGCCGGTACCTGGTGAGCTACGTGCTCCGGGCGGGCGACAGCACATTTGCGCGGTCGGCGGCCATCCCGCAACGGGTGGCGGCGGCGATGGTGTACCTGGACCTGGCCACCACGAACGCCGATGCGACGGTGTACCTGAACGGCACGCCTGTGGCGGTGGAGGAGGAGACGTTGCTCCGGCTGGCTCAGGGGCCGAACTACCTGGCGATCGAGGCATCGGCGACCCGCGACGACCCCGCCGTCAGGCCGGTGCTGACCGCCGGTGACCGCCTGGTCGAGCCGTCGTGGCTGGTTGCCCCGGAGACCGCCGGCGAGGGTTGGCGGCGGTCGCTGACCGCCGAGGGCATGCAGACCGCGAGCGCCGCTGATGAGGGCCTGTGGGCGGGGGAACAGGCGGAGCGTGCCCGCCTGATCTGCATGCTCTACGCCGGCGCGGACCAGAAGCAGCTCTTCCCGCCGAACGATACCTACCGGTTCCCGTGCGACAGCGCCCAGCTCATCAGGCCCTACGTGCACGCGCCCATGGGGCTGCCCATGGATGATTACCGGATGGTGGTGGAGGTGCCCGACTTCCTGGAGTATGTGGCGGTCGAGCCGGTCGGTGGCGGCAACCCGACGGTGACGAAGGCGGGCACCTTCCAGAGCGATGGAGTGCGGATGGCGCGCTACTATGTGACCTACGAGCGCGTGCCGCATGAGGGGATGGAGGTGTCGCTGCGGTGGGGGACGGCGACCGACAGCCCGGCGCACTACCAGCCGACCATACAGGCCGGCGGGACCGAGGACTGGCACCACGCGGAGATGACCGTAACCGCCTACCCGGGAGTGGTCGATGTCACCCCGGTGCTCATCAAGTGGGGCGATCGCGGGGTGACCGGCACCTGGTGGGTGGACAACGTGGTGATGCACGAGAAGGGCAGCGACGAGGACCTCATCGGGATCGGGGACTTCGAGGGCGAGGTGTGGGAGGGCCAGTCGGCGATCAAGCCGGAGGGTCCCGACGGCTCCATGTGTGCGAAGCTGGTGTCCACGCCGGCGAAGGCCGACCGGGCGCAGGCGGTGTGGCTCAATGGCGGGACCGTGCCGGTTGAGGTGGGCCGGCAGTACGTCATCGAGCTTGACATGAAATGTGAGGCGCTCGGCTCTGAGCGCGCGCGGGAGATCGTCGGGCTACTGTTCCGCGCGCCCGCGGACGCGCCGCGGCAGGAGCTGGCGATGTACACCTACTTCCAGTCGCTGGACGGCGCGGTGACGGAGGTGCCGCGCAGGAGCCGGCTGGTGATGCTCCCGCCGCTGAAGAACGTACGGCCGGAGGGGGTGCGCATTACGCCCTGCTACAGCGGGCAGTGGCTCTACAACCCGACTGTGGTGCAGGCGTTCGCGGACAACGCGTGGGCGTCGGGCATGACGTGGGTGTTCGGCTTCCGCGACAACAACCTGTACCCGCACCTGCTGCACAGGGGGGCGCACGTGTGGTGGGTGCTGGGATGGGATGAGTACAGCGCGCGCTACGGCCGCCACGGGGGGCGTCTCACTCCGGCGGTGGAGGCTTTCCTGGAGCAGCATCCTGAGGTGCTCGCGGTGGACTTCGACGGCAACCGTCTGGAGGATATCGTGTGCCCGACCTGGTTGCTGGCGGACGGGCAGCCCATCATGAGCGAGCTGGAGCGCCGGATCCTCGAGGTGCTCAACAGCTACCCCCTGGACGCGGTGGACTGGGACCTGGAGCACGCCGTCATCGACCCGCCGACGTTCTGCACCTGTGAGCGCTGCCTGGCGGCCTTCCGCCGGTTCGCCGGGCTCGACGCCGGGGAGCCACTGAGCGCGCGGATACTGCTGGAGCAGTACCCCGATGAGTGGACCAGCTTCCGCTGCGCCCAGAACGCAGAGATGGCCGGGCGGCTGCGGGACATCGTGCACAGGGCGGACCGGCCGGTGGAGTTCTCGGTCTACTCGGGCTTCCAGTCCGAGCGTACGAAGAGGCACTACGGCGTTGACTGGACGCTGCTGGCGCCACACATCGACTTCGCCATCGCCGGCTACGGAGGCGACTTCGAGCGCGTGCGCGCGACCGTCGAGGCGCTCGGCGACACGCCGTTGATGGGCGCCGAGCGGTGGTACCGGATGCACAACACCGACGCCGGTCCGGCGCCCGATGAGCGGGCCTACCGGAACCGCATCCTGCGCCAGTTCGTGCACAGCGGCTGTCGCGGTGTGCTGATCTGGCAGCTCGCCTCCATGACCGGTGGTGGCTTCTACGCCGTCTCCGAGGCGGCTGAGATCATGGCGCAGTATGCGGACTACTTCAGCGAGGAGCAGCGGTGCGACGACCGCGTGACGGTCGAGGGCCTCGAGCGCTTCGACTGGGCCGCGTTCGAGAACGACGGGAGGATCCTGGTGCTGCTCATGAACTTCGCCGATGAGGACCGGACGGTGCAGGTGACCATCGACGGAGAGAGGAGCGACGTGGCGCTGGCGCCCTACGCGACAATGACCCTCATCACGGAGGAGTAGGCTCTCAACGGGCCTGAAGGCCTCCTCCGACTGCGCGGGAGCCGCCGCGAGCCCGAGCAGTCGCCGCAGGTTTTCGCCGGCGAGGGCGCGCTTCTCGTCAGGGCTCATGCGGTCCATGGCGACCGGGCCCATGGCCACGTGCGCGTTGAAGCGGGGCGCGTGCGTGCCGAAGAGCAGGCGGTCGCCCAGGCCGGCCGCGCACAGGCGCTCGAGGCCCAGCCAGTTGCACAGGTTGGCGGCGCACAGCCAGACGTTCGGGCGCGCATGCATGGGCCGCTCGATCGGCTCGATGAAGTAGAGGATCTTCAGCGGCCCGGACTCGATGACGATCTGCAGGCGTGGGTGCCGCGCCGCCAGCGCGCCGACGTCAGCGACCGCCTGACGGTGCTCCACTCGGACGCGTCCGGCATCTGGCGGCTGCAGTGCGATGCCTCGGGCGAGGGCCCGCAGGCGCGGCTGGGCGAGCGGTCGGCGTGGGCCGGCCCGGAGCGGATCGCTGAGAGCGCGGAGCTGTGCGATGCCGCGTGGCTGCCCTCGGGCGAGCCTGCGGTCTACATCCCGGGCGAAGGCACGCTGTTCGAGCGGGTCGGCGATGCCGTCAACCGCGTCGCGGCGGGCGCCGAGCAGCCGTCGGTGTGGATCGATCCCGGCGGGACACGCCACATCGCCTTCGAGCGCACGCGTCGAGTCTACTACACGCGTTCGGCGGATGGCCAGACGTGGACCGACGCGTCCGGCCGGGCCGGGGACGAGATGGTGGCGCACTTCTGCTCCTCGTGGCCCTCGATCGCGACGACACCCGCAGGCACCGTGCTCATCGCCTGCCAGGGCGAAGGGAAGCTGGACCTGCGGCGCCACCCGGAGCGCTACGCCCGGCTTCGCCCCGGCGGCGGCTCGACCATCTCCTATGCCTTGCACGATGGTGCGCGCTGGGCGATCCACGATCTGCTGCGCTCGTCCGAGATCATCATCAAGCGCCGGGTCGGCACCAACCTGATCGCGAGCGGGCGCTCGGGCAGCTTCGAGACGCACATGGAGGAGCTGTGGCGGCCGAGCCTCGCGGTTGACCTGCACGGCGTGCCGTGGATGTTCTGGCTCAACACCACGCGCCGGCACGTCTACTTCGCCCGCTTCGGCGGCGAGACGTTCGGCGATCACTACGAGGCGCGCGGGCCGTACGACTGCCTGTCGCGCACGATGCTCGTTCAGAAGGACTCCTGCGGGCAGCCCGCCATTGGAGTCATGACCTTCGCCGCCAACGAGCTCTACTTCGACCGGCACCCGGTGCCGCAGTACTCCAGCGCCGAAGCCCGCCGCGTCACCTTCATCGACGGGATGGAGCTGGCCGAGTGGCGCGGCGTCGAGCATCGCCTCGGCCGGTGGCAGAAGCATCCGGAGCCGATCTTCGGCCAGGGCATCTCCGGCGACAGCCGCGACGACGACATCGCATGGTGCGAGGTGGCGCCGACCGCCGAGGGCTTCGAGATGCGCTACATGGGTCAGGGCGAGTTGCGCTCGAACGCCATGCCCGGTCGCGCCGTCAGCGCCGACGGCCTGCACCGGGAGCGCATGAGCCGGGCGCGGTCGGCGCGATGAAGGCCGCGGTGACGCCTCAGGTGGCGCCGCAGTCAGCCCGCGAGGGGCGGGACGACGGGGTGGGCTGCATGGCCTGTGCGATGGCGTCCTGCGAGGATGGGGGGGCCGAGTGCGCGTCATCTGGCTCGTCGCCTCCCATCGTCTGACACGCGCATGATATTTCGAGAAACGTTCTTGTGTCAGTTGTCCTGCCGCCTGTTTCGGCGGCGGAGCACTCACTCCGTGCCGTCCGATCAGATCGCTTGCGGCGCTGTCAGCGTGAAACCATGACGATCGGAATGCGGAAGCCGGCGCCCGGACACACGTCCATGATGATGAAACGATCGCCCGCGGCGAACTGCGTGGCGGCGCCGGGCTCCCGGAAGCGGACGGTCACGTCGCCCACGGCGAAGTAGCCGGTGCGGGCCGTCTCGATGGTGAACCAACGCCCCAGGTCCGCGGTGTAGAGGGGCTTGCCGTCATAGAGGTAGTGGCAGTTGAACAGCTTCTCGAGGTGGTCGCGCGTGAACACCGAGTTGCCCTCGGCGTCCACCTCGTCCACGGTGCCCACGGCCGTCTCGAAGCCCGGGTCTGTAAGTTCGACGAGGTAGTTCCCGTCGCCGACCCGCGTCACCGCCTCTACGGTGAAGATCGCGTTCTTCGGCCAGGCGGGGTCGTCGAAGATGATCGGCCGGCCCGCGAGGGCGTCGCCCTCGGGCAGCGGCGTGGGGCTGCTCACGCGGACGGCCACCGCGCCGAAGTCGATCTCCTCGACCGTGCCCTCGAGCGGCTCTGCGCGCCCGGGATCGACGTCCACGGTCTCGACCGCCCCACCGTCCAGGACGCGCTGTGCGTGGAAGCGGCCCTGGAAGTGCCACTGCTCGCGGCCGTCGGTGAAGGTGTAGAGAGGCCCGCGCTCGAGCGACGAGAACACCACGAAGCTGCCCTCGGGCGTGGTGACCCGGACCGCGGCGGGCATGCCTTCGGTCGGTGAGTCCTCGGCGAGCGTCAGCCACTGCACGGCCTCGATGCGGGGCTCGCCCCGGAAGGGCTCGAAGACCGCGCAGAAGACGCTCTCGTCCGAGCCGGTCGCCTCGCTATCATCGCGCGCGACGACGTAGGTGTCCCAGGGGCTTCGCGTCGGCGCGCCCTGGCCCTCGCCGCTGCCGCGGAAGAGCGTCCGCCCCGGGCCGCCCGCCATCCACAGCGCCAGCCCGCCATCGCCCTCACCGCCGGCGTACCAGCGACAGGACCAGTCGCCCTCAGCGGACGTCCGGCGCAGCGCCCTGATGTAGCTGTAGCCGCTCTTGCGGTCCGGCTGGTCGTCTACGCTGTCGCCGTAGTGATTGCCGGTATCGGCCATCCACTCGACGTCGGGGCCCGCCAGCGTCCCCGGAAGCGGCTGCATCGGTGGGTTGCCGCCGAGCGCCAGCCGGAAGCGTTCTCCCGTGTCCGGCGGCTCCGGCGAGCCCGGCTCGAACTCCTCGCCCGAGTACATGTGGTAGATCCAGTCGCGCCGCTCACCCCCGCGCACCCGGAAGATGTCCACGATGTAGTGGGCGTCGTCGCCCATGGACACGATGGCCGCGGTGCGGTGGTACAGGTCCGCGCTCTCGTAGGCATCGCGCGATTGCGCCGCCGTGAGCTGCAGCCAGCCCGCGTCGGCGTAGAGGTCGAGCGAGCCCGTGCAGCCGGTGCGTTGCTCCATCTCATCCACGATCACGCAGTTGTGCGTGGTGGTGCACGAGTACCACTCGTGGCGCTTGGGCGAGGACAGGTTGTGCGGATAGCCCAGGTCGGCGGAGAAGTCGTAGCCGAAGCGGATCGGCTTGATCATGAGCTGGCTGGTGTGGCCGTGCCCGGCGCCCGATTGCGCGAAGTAGAAGCACAGGTGCAGTTGCTCCTCCGGGGGGCCGATGGAGCGCATGATGCCGTAGCCGATGTCCCCGAACAGGACCGAGGGCTGGGCCTGATCATGCGGGCTGAACCGCGGCGTGCGGGCGTTGCCGCCGTCTCCCCACAGCGGCAGCCGCCCGGCGCAGTCGGCCCGCTCGCCGAAAGTGCGGATGCGTGCCAGCCGCGGCCCCAGCGCCTCGTCGGCGCTCACGCCCTCGGGGTATGTCTCCCGCCCGCGGAAGCGCTCGATGAAGTCCGCGAACTGCAGGTAGGAGGCGTTGACGCCGACCGAGTAGCCCGTGCTGTCCTCGTAGAACCGGCCGTCGCGGTAGATGCAGTTGGTGATCAGATTCGCGATGCCATAGCGCCCGTTGAGCGACTCCTCAAAGAGCGCGTCGTGGCGGAAGTTGAGCGCCATCTCCATCATCGAGCGCACCTGGGTGGTGCGCGTGTTGCCCCGGCCCAGCGGGATGGCCCGGTGCAGGTACTCGTACATGTAGCCGAACAGGTTGCGCTCGATGTGGTAGCGGATGTCGTCGGCATCGACGCGGCCGTCGTCGTTGAGGTCGGGATCGTCGCGTGTCTGCGCGAACCACTCAAGAATCTGCGCGTCATCGTCGAGGGCCTCGAAGCACATGTCGTAGGCCTCGAGGCAGTTGTGGATGTTGTTGGGCTCGAAGTTGTGGTCCTCGATGTAGGCGCGCGCGGGGTAGGTGCGCCAGTTGTGCAGGCTCGTGTAGTTGCGGTAGACATCGGCCAGCCTGGTGAGGATGACGAAGACCTTGTGGGCGTAGTCCGGCTCCCCGGAGATAGCGTGCAGGTAGCCCAGGCACCAGATCGCGGCGCGGGTGACGGGGCCGTCGAAGTCGGCCCAGGGACGGTAGGGCCTTGAAGTGAGCGTGCCTATCAGCGACAGGCGGTAGGCGGCGACGAACCAGTAGGTCCCGGGGTTGGGGAAGCCCTCGGGGCACTGCCAGCCCGAGCCATCGTCGGTGATGGTGACCGCCTCACCGGTGCCCGGGTTGGTGACCTCCATGCCCGGCCCCCACTCCTCACGACCGACCGTGCAGCGGAAGTGGTTGGGCCGCCCCCAGATGGGCTGCAGCGTGCTCACCCCGCCCAGGTGCAGCGGACAGCCGAGGGCGTAGCCGGGCACCAGCATGTGCGGGTTCTCGGCGGGGAGCATGGCGCGCAGGAAGTCGTCGCTCCGCGCGCGCCAGTAGTCGGCGGTCTCGCGGAAGCCGCGCTGATAGCCCTCCGGGTCAGCCGCGAAACGCGCGCGCTCGGCCTCGATCTCGGGCCGCTTGAGCATCCCCTCGAAAGCGCCGAGCTTGCGCAGGGACAGGAAGCGCTGCAGGGAGGCCTGCACCTCATCCTCAGGCGGGTAGAAGGTGTCGGGCTCCCGGTCATACTGCGCGCACGCCCAGGCCCCGGTCGAGAGCAGCAGGGCACAGACGGTCAGCTCGCGCACGATCGCTCCCTCCTCCGGCAGCGCGGCTGCGTTCGTGACCTGCCATCGCTGCGCGGGGGGGTGTCCTCCGCCCTCAGATGACGGCCTCCAGCGTGTCCTGCCAGGCATGCACCTCGCCGGACAGCACCTCATCGACGCGCACCGCGCGGCCTGCTGCGGCAGATTCCAGCACGGAGGCTACGAGCGCGACCGAGCGCAGCCCGGCTATCCCGTCCGCCTCCGGCGGGCGGCCCGTGCGTACGGCCTGGGCGAAGTCGTGCATCTCCGCCGCGATCAGCTTGCGGTCGGTCTCGGCGCTCGTCAATGAGTATGACCACGGGCGCTCCGACCCGAACAGCCGCGCCTCCATCTCGCTCAGCGCCCAGTCCGGCATGGCCTCAACAAGTGCCTCTGGTGGCAGCTCGTCCTCGCCACGTCGCACCCGCGGCGGCCTCCCGGAGCGCTCGCCCGGCACCGCCATCGTGCCCTCCGCTCCCATGATCAGCCTGTGGCTCATCGTCTCGCCGGCGCTGGCGAAGTGGGCCGTCCACTGGCCCTGCGCCCCGCTCTCGAACTCCAGCGCCGCCGTGAAGCAGTCCTCCGAGTCCACCTCGACGTGCGCCTGCGTGCCGTCGTACTCGCTGCCCGAGCGCTCCGCCTGCACCTGCTGTGCCTGTCCCGCGAGCGAGCTGACCGGCCCCATGAGGCACTCCAGGGCGTAGCCCCGATGCACCGCGACATCCAGCAGCACGCCGCCCTGCGCGCGCCGATGGCGCCACGCCGTGCCGATGATGTGGTCGCCGCGCGCGATCGTGAGGTCGAGCGCGAAGTTGAGCCGGCCGATCACCCCCGCCCTCAGCGCGGCCTGCGCCAGGCGCAGCATCGGGTCGCGGCGGTTGTTCTCCGCAGCGGCCAGCACCCGCCCGTGGCTTTCAGCGGCGCCTACCATGCGCTGCGCGCGCGCCACGGTGAGCGCCAGCGGCTTCTCGCAGATGACGTGCAGTCCGACGTCGAGGAGCGTCACGGTAACCTCATCGTGGGAGCGCGGCTCGGTGACTACGTCCGCGGCGTCGAGAGCGCTCACGTCGGCGAGGGCCGCCCCCAGGTCAGTGAAGACCGCCGGGCGGTGCCCGAGCAGATCGGCCGCTTCGTCCGCCACGGCCTCGGCGCTGTCCCGCCGCAGGTCGCACACCGCGGCGAGTCGCACGGCGCCGGGGGCCACGGCATCAAGCTCGGCCAGCCCGCGCACATGACGCGCACCCATCATCCCGCAGCCGACCAGCAGCATGCACAGGGGGTCCGCCATGGCCTACTCCCGCTTCCCGTCGCGCGCGGCGTTAAGCAGCCTCATGTACTCGCGCATCCACTCGGTGTTGTCGTGGAAGGTGCGCGCACTCACGATGTTCCCGTCCACCACCACCGGCTCGTCCACCCAGGTCGCGCCGCACACCTCGGCGTCATAGCGGCACTTGGCCACGCAGGTGACCGTCTTCCCATCGATCACGCCGGCCTTCGCCACGATCTCGATGCCGTGGCAGACGACGGCGATGGGCTTGCCGGTCTCACCGAAGTGCCGCGTGATGCGCATCAGGTCCTCGTCGTAGCGGAGGTACTCCGGCGCCCGGCCACCGGAGATGACCAGGCCCAGGTACTCCTCCTCGTTGATGTCGGCGAAGGCGATGTCCGAGGCGAAGTTGTAGCCCTTCGACTCGACGGTGATGTCCCAGTCCGGGTGCAGGTCGTGCTGCACGAGGTGGTACACGCGCTTCTCCGGCGCGGCCACCAGGATCTCGTAGCCGTCCTCGGGGATGCGGTAGTAGGGGTAGAGCGTGTCCGTCACTTCAGCGGCGTCGCCGATCACCAGCAGGACCTTCTCCATCGTCGGGACCTCCAGTTCAGGGACTGCGGCGGATGGCACGCTCAGCCGCGCTCGATGCCGCAGGCATCGAGCGCGGCGCTCAACACGGTGTGACACCGGCGCGCGGCCGCTTCGGTGTCATAGCCGTCCGCGCCCCAGATCATACCGCTGATCTCGAGGGTGATGTAATCGTCCCAGCCGGCCTCAGCCATCGCGCGCACGTAGGCCACAAGGTCCAGCTCACCCTCGCCGGGCAGGCGCGGGTCGAAGCGCCGGTCGGGATGGCGCACCGCATCGGTCACATGCGTGTGGGCCGTCCACGGGACGAGCCGGGGCACGCACTCGGCGATCTCCTCGCCGCCGAGGAAGAAGTGCACGATGTCGAAGTGCAGGCGCACGCGCGCATGCCCGACCGCCTCCAGCACCGACAGCACGCGCTCCGTGGAGTTGACGGCGCCCTTCGAGTGCGCCTCGCCCGCAAAGACGAAGTCCTCCCGCTCGGCCACCGCGCCGAGGTCGCGAAGCTGCTCGATGAGGCGCGGGCGCACGTTCAGCCAGTCGTCGGACGAGCCGCCGAAGCCCGCCGCGATGACGGGCGTATCGGGCAGGCCGAGGTCGCGGGCGAGGCGCGCGCAGGCGCTGATACTCTCGACGTTGCGGCGGTGGGCGTCATCGTCCGGGCTGTACATGCCGCCGAGGAAGAAGATGGCGGGCACGCCCAGGCCGAAGTCGCCAAGCAGATGCCGCAGTCGCTCGCGGCGGCCGGCGTCGAGCCGGTCGAGCGCGGAGCCGTGCTTCTCGCTGATGCAGATCTCGACCCCCTCGTACCCGATCTCCGCGATCATCGGGATGGCGTCCTCGAGCGGCACGGTCGGCATGGCGTAGGTGCCGTAGGCCAGCTTCATCGCGTCCCTCCCGGTCGGTTCGGTGGCAATCGCGGGACTTCCCCGGCCGGCGCGGCGCACCTTCCCGTCACGCCCGCCGGCGGGCGCTCGCGCATGGCCCTGTCAGACGACCTCGTCTTCCCCGCTCTCCCTGCCCCGCACCTGGCGCCACCGACGCGGCCGGCGCTACTCCGCCACCTTCTCGATCCTGACGGCGTCGATCCAGACCGGTCCGGCATTGCCTGCGTTGCAGGCGTAGAGGATGGCGTAGAGGATCACCGGCGGCGTGGTGAAGGTCGCCGACACCTCGTGCCACTCGTCCACCGAGGTGTCCTCCGCCGGCAGCTTCAGGTGCGTCGAGTGCGCCAGGCCCGGCCCCTCGCGCACGGTCACCCAGACCGTCGGCACGCCCTTCTCCTCGGCGCGGCGCAGGGCCGCGGTCACGCGGTAGGTGGTGTCCGGCTGCAGCGTCACGATCTGATCCACGTTCGGCCCGGTCGGGGCCGGATCCACGCGGAGGCACCGTGGGCCGTCGAAGGGGTCGTCCTCGACGACGTGCACCTGGTCGGGTCGGTTGCCGAAGATCGACCAGCCCTCCGGCTTGTCCTCGTTGATCAGCGCCATGTCGAAGCTGCCGTTGATCACCGGCGGCCCCACGCGCAGGGGCAGGCCGGCGATCAGCCCCTCGCTCTGTGCCATGACGCGCACCGTCTGCGGCAGCCGGGCGCGCGACAGGTCGGGCCAGGTAACCGAGAAGCTCACGGTCGTCTCCTCGCCGGGCCCCAGTTGCAGCGTCTCCTCGGTCGCCAGCGCCTCGGCGCCCGCGAACAGGTCGAGGTTGGCGCGGCAGCTCACCGCCCGCGGAGCGCGGTTCACCAGGTGCACCTCGACGCCGTCGTCCAGCACCCGCGCGCCTGCGATCCCCACCGGCGGCGCCACCGCCAGCCCCACATAGCGGCTGTCCTCGCCATCGGATGATTGCGCCATCGCCATCAGGTCATGGATGGCGCGCTCAGCGGAGGCGGGGACGGTGACGCGTAGCCGCACTCTCCTGCTTCCGCCGGGCGGAAGATTCGTGAACGGCGCCGCCTCGCCGGACCAGCCCTCCGGCGTCCTCAGGCTGATCCTCCCGCTCATCGGAGTTGGCGAGAGGTTCGTGACCTCGACTCTGCCTCTCACCACCGAGTCTGCGACCGTGCCGGCGGGGAAATCGACCGCAGACACCAGCGGGCCGATGCGCTCGACGAAGACCGCGGTCGCGGCATCGCAGACCGGGGCGGCGAAGGTCACGGTCGTGCCCTGCCTGGCGTAGTCGAGGCGCCCCATCGAACCATCGCTGCCCATGATCCACGCCGCAGCCACCTCCGACACCGGGGCCAGGTCGGCGGTGATGGCCACGTGCGCCTTCCCCTCGAGATTGCCGAGGTTCACCAGCATGGCGCGGCAGTTCGCGTCGTCGCGCTCGAAGCGCTTGACGCGCACCGCCGGGTCGGAGGTCTGCACTCCCACCGTGTCCCGGTAGGCGGCGCGGAAGACCAGCGACTGCGTCCGCCGGCGCAGCTCGAACAGAGCACGTCCGAAGTCATCGATCGGGTACTCGCTGAAACGCGTCCCCATCACGAAGGTGTTCAGCGCCATCGGCTTCACGCCGGGGAAGCCCTCCCGGTACCTGTTGACGTAGCCTCCGTAGTCGATGAGGATGTGCTCGGGGAAGGTGTAGTGGTAGACGTCGAACAGGTCGGCTCCGGTGCCGTAGAGGCAGGTGGCGACCTGCTGACCGTGCAGCTCGCTGGTGCCCTCCATGCACAGCACGAAGCCCGGGTGCTCGGGCCGCACCCGCGCCAGCAGACGGTCGAGCATCTGCTGGTAACCCCGCCCCCACAGGCCGTAGTCGCTGCGCTCATCGTTGTAGACCGGCAGCGCGGGCGCCGCGGCGAGCTGGTCGAGGTAGATGCAGTCCGTGCCCAGCGCGTTGACATACCAGTCGGCGGCCCAGTGGATCAGGTGGTCCTGCCAGCCGCTCGACGCCGGGTTCATGCGCACCCCGTCGTGGAAGGGGCTGGGCGAGGGCTGGTCGTAGGGCCGGCCGGCGAAGTCCTTCGCCTGCCAGCGCGAGGCCCACCCCGGGTCGTAGGGGGCCAGCACCTCGTCGGGGATGAACTCCGTCGGCACGCCGCCGATGTTGGTGGCCTCGGAGTTGTGCCACGGCTTGTAGAGCTGCGCGTTGATGTAGAAGCCCAGCCGGCCGCCGGCGTCGTGCACGGCCTGGCAGGCGAGCCGGAAGTCCTCCGGCGTGCCCCACAGCGGGCTGGGGTAGTGGAACTGCCCGCAGCAGCTCTCGGCCTCGGTCATCTGCGCCCAGCACTGCATCCAGCTCATCCCCAGCGCCGCGCGCTTGATGCCGTAGCACACCGGCAGCATCGGGTAGCCGAACAGGTTGGCGCCGTCGGGCAGCATCCAGCCGTCGGTGTCGGCGACCCACGCGGGAGCGGGTGGCGGCTGCTGCCAGGTGCGCGCCCACTCGCGGTAGCGATCCGCCGCCCAGTGCCAGTCGCCCTCATGCACGCCCACCGCGTAGTCGCACGACCACTGCGCGGCGGGAGCCAGCAGGAACGACTTCTTGAAGGTGACCGTCACCGAGCGACCGCGGTCCCGGGTGTAGCCCAGCTCCAGGTCACGGCCGGTCGGGTCATAGGCCGCCACATACAGCCCGCCTGAGGGGTCGTGCAGGTCCAGCCACTGCATCGAGGCCGCGCCCGGATAGTTGAGCAGCTTGCGGTAGGGTGTCCACTCGGCGCTTGACGGGTCCTCGGTGCGGCTGCCGGCGCCCCACCAGGGCAGCACCATCACGTCATCGGCGGGCCCCTCGCCCAGGCACAGGTTGTGCAGCAGCGGGAACTGCGCCGCGAAGACCTTCGCCTCGGAGTCGTTGCGCACGCGCAGCCGCCAGCGCATCAGCGGCGTGTCATCGGCCTCGCAGCTTACGAAGGCGTGCAGCCCATCGTCGAGCAGCGAAAACGCCATCTCCAGCCGGCGACCGCCCGCGGAGACGCGCCCGCTGACCTCCCCGTCCAGCGAAGAGACCGGCACGAGCGTGTCGAACCGGTCGGGCCGCTGCACGTAGAGGTTGAAGAGCGGAAGCTGCTCGCCCATCAGCATGTAGGGCACCGGGGCCTCTGCCGCGAGGTTCTCCAGGCTCAGCAGGCTCCCGGTGAGCGGGTCGAAGCTCGCGCGCAGGTGACGGTTGGCGACCGTCCAGACTTCCTGGTCGCCGGGCACGTAGACCAGGCGCACCGCATCCACGATCGGGTCCATGACGTCATCGCGCGTGAGCTGCACCCGGACGCGCAGTCGCCCGGGATCCCGGGGCGAAGTGGGCAGCCTGTCCAGCGAGCCATCCGGCGGCACCGTCAGCCACGACTGCCCGGCATCCAGCGAGACCTGCGCCTGCACGTGCGTCGCCGGCAGACCCTCCAGCCGCAGCCACTGCACGACCGGGCCCAGTCTCAGGTCGCGGGTCTCGGCCCGGCCGGCCGTGTGGGCCGCGATGTTGGCCGATGCGGGCTCGCCTGGTCCCTCCGGGACGAACTCCAGGTCGCTGGTGAGCAGTATCCGGTCCAGGCGCGCGCCGCCGTGGTAGCCGTCGAAGACGTAGTTAACCGTGCCCGCGTCAAGCTGATACTGCGGCCCTTTCCGCCACACCCATCTGCCGGCCGCATCGACGTCATTGGGCTGCAGGTCCTGGACCACGCGCATGTCGTCCCGCGCCATGCCCTCGGTGTGGTTCCAGGAGGCGGCGACGGGGAAGAAGCAGCGCGTCCAGGACTGATACAGACCGGGGGCCTCCACATCGATGACGAAGTCCAGCCGGTCCACGAACTCCACGCAGCGTCCGCCGACCGCCTCGGGGTCGCTGCCCACGGTCCTGTTGGCCTCGAGCTGCATCGAGCCGGGGCGCTCGGCCTCCAGCCAGAGGTTCGGCCCGTCCAGCCGATAGCGGTGCTGCAGGCGCAGGCGCGAGCCCTCAACCGTCATGAACTCGGAGGTGTTCCACGACAGCAGCAGCCTGCGCGGCTCGGGCGTGTCGCCCGGTTGCGCCGCCGCCGAAGTGGCCATCACCAGCATCATCGCGAGGACTGCTCCGGCGCGCATGAGGCCGGCCTCCTCTCAGATTACGGGCTCCACCGTGACACCCGTCACTCTTCGATCACCGGCAGCAGCAGCCGGGAGCAGTGCTCCCCATCGTGCAGCACTTCCTGACGCGCGGTCTGCGGGCTCGTCTCCTGCCACGTCGGGGCCATGGTGTTCGGGTGGGGCAGGATGCGCGGGCAGCAGGAACTGGTGACGATCAACGCGATCCGTGAGCCCGCCGGGAAGGTGTACGCCAGGTTGTTCATCTGCACGCTCAGTCTCGTCGGCTCACCGGGCGTCAGCGCCCGCGGTTCGCCGTAGCTCTCGCGGTAGCGGCAGCGCAGCGAGCCGTGCGTGAGTACCGTCACCCGCCCGAGCGGCTCCACCACACACAGCTTGGCGATGAAGTCGGTGTCTTCCGCGCTCGAGGCGATCCACAGGTGGAGGTTGATCTCGCCCACGACCGTCAGCGGCCGATCCAGCCGTTCGCTGCGGTAGTAGAGCACATCATCGCGCCGCAGGATCGGCCGCTGGTCCACCGGCCCGGGCTGGTACCACTCGGCCATGCCCCAGTAGGTCGGGCCGCCCAGGGTCGGGACCGGTTCCGCCGGGTCATAGAGATAGCTGTCCGCCCCGGCCCCCGACGGGCTCTCGCGGCTCAGTCGCCCTTGGCTGCCCGGGCCGCGGGCATCCCCGCCGGAGTCCAGGTACCACTCCTGCACCTGCGCCCCCGGCGGCGGCCAGTCGCGGGCGGACTCCCACCGGTTCTCGCCCATCAGGAAGTAGCGCACGGGCGGCTCGTCCGAGATGCCGTCGTCGATGTCCTTCAGCCACAGGTCAAGGAAGCGCTGCTCGTAGGCGTTTACGTCTATCCCCGCGGACGCTCCGAAGTCCCACTCCCCACAGGTGGTGCGGTCGCACTTCCCATGCCCCCAGGCTCCGACCAGCAGCCGCTGGTTCTCGCGCGCGACCTGCGTGGCCGCGACCCTGCGCAGCTCCCTGAAGGAGCTGAATTGCCCGCGCGAGATGTGATCGAAGAAGCCGGCCTGGTGCAGGCCCGGGCAGGCCACCTGCGGGTACATGAGCGTCTGGTCGATGGAGGCCCAGTAGTCGTCATACGAGTCGCGCTCGACCCACTTACGGAGCCGGGCGGAGTGAAAGCCCGCGCGCCGCTCCACATCCGCCAGCGTACCCCGCGCGCCGATCTCCCACAACTCCTTCCAGGTGAAGTGGCCGGTGTAGGGCTTGGTCGGGCAGACGCTGTGCTCCAGCGGCCAGCGCACCAGATTCGCCAGCGCGAAGCAGCCATTGTAGCGGATCCAGTCGGTGAAGAAGCTGTTCGGGGCCACGCCCGGCACGATGCAGCGCAGTGCCTCATGAGCGCCGGCCGCCGCCGGAATCTGCACGATCCCCAGGTAGCTCTTGCCGGTCATGCCGACGCGGCCGTTGCACCACGACTGGTCCGCGATCCACTCGATGGTGTCCTGCCCGTCCGCGGGCTCGTCCTCCAGCGGCCGGAAGTGCCCCTCGGAGTCGTACTTGCCACGCGTGTCCTGGATGACGCAGGCGTAGCCCATGTCGGTGAAGTACTTCCCACGCGCACTGCCACCCTGACGATGGTAGGGGGTGCGCACCAGCACCGCCGGCCACGGGCCGGGCCCGTCGGGCAACCAGACGTCGGTGGCCAGGCTGATACCCTCACGGTTCGGCACCTTCTGAAAGATCATCGCCTGCATGGTCGGTGGCCTCCTGCGACCGGTCGGTCGGTCGTGCGAGCTGCATCCGGGTGCGCCGGCTGGCTGCCCGGTCCGCTTACACCCGCCAGCGCGTGGTCATCAGCACGGTCTTCTCCTTCAGCGTCTCCTTCTGGTAGTAGACCGTGAGGATCGTGCCGTCGTCGCACTCTACCGATGCCGGGTAGCCCAGATCGCCGTTGGGGGCGTCGTCGCGCAGGACGATCTCGTTGCCGTAGTCCCACGTCTCCCCGCCATCGCTCGACAGGCACGCCCGCTGGCCGTAGGGCTCGTGCCGGTAGCCGTAGGTGAGCAGGATGCGGCCGTCGCTCAGCCGGGTCAGGTGCGGCGGCTTGCCGAGGATGTCGGTACATCGCGGCTCGGTCCATGTACGCCCGCCGTCCTCTGACTCGAACTGCCACAGCAGTGAGGGCCTGCGCCGGTCGGCGGGAACGCCGCGTTCCTCGAAGCGCGCCATGCCGAGGATGCGGCCGTGCGCAAGCTCGAGCGCGTGCGGCTCGCACAGGTAGGCGTAGCCCTCGGCCCCACCCTCGGCAGGCCCCGGAAGTGCGCTGATCCGCCCGATCAGCTCCCAGGAACGCCCGTTGTCGCGCGACTCGGCCGCGCCCAGGAACGCCCCGCCTTCCTCACGGGCGAAGTTGGCGGTGCCCACGAAGAGCAGCCGGCCGTCGGCGAGCGCGATCGGCCCGTGCGGCGTGCAGCACACCGACGGCACCGGGTCCTCCCAGGTCGCGCCGCCATCGGGCGAGCGTCTCGTCCAGAAGCCCAGCGAGCGGCCGCGGGCCGCGCCACCGTCAGCGTGCGTCCAGCGGGCCACATCGTCCGCGCCGACCCGCGCGAGCGCCTCCCGCCAGCGCTGCTCCTCGCCCTCGCAGTACTGCTGCATCGCGAGGTAGTCGTCGTAGTGCGAGGTGAACCAGCTTACCACCAGCGCGCCGTCGGGGGCCACGCAGATCCCGGCGTCGCGGTCGTCGAGCGGGGTGTCGTTGATCACGACAACGTCGGACCAGGTCGCGCCGTGATCGGACGAGCGCATGAAGCAGGTCTTCCCGAATGGGTCCACGTGGGCGTCGCGATCGCCGGAGAAGACCACGAACAGCTCGCCATCGCCGGCCTTCGCGATCGTCGGCCAGCCAATGTACCGCCCCGGCTGCCTGCAGATGACCCTCGACTCGATGATCTCCGCCTCGGATGTCATGGTCAGCTTCCTTTCACACGTCGATCCCGAAACAGGGCTCCATCGCGCACTGCTGTGTGGGCCATGCTCCGCCTCCGCGCTGTCGAGGCACGTGCGTCCTGGCGTTCCCCCCGCCCGTGGGCGCCTGCGACCACACCACAGCCACGCCGGCGCTCCCGCCCCCGACGACCGCGACCTCGTACGCCGTCGGTGTCGCGTTCATCGCGAACTCGCGCCCGCGATCAGGCATCGGTGATTCATCCTCGCTGCTGCCGATCAACCGGGCTGCGGAGCAAGCTCGGCGCAGGCGCCCGCAGGCGGCCGTCCTCGCCTTCTGTGCGCCCACGATCCAGCACCCGGCCTGACATGCACTGCCGCGTCGCCCGTAGGGGCGTCCTTTCCCGAGGTAGATTGCCGGCTCCTCCAGCAACGGCCTCCTCTGGCGCAGCGACGCCTCCCCGAAGCGCAGGTGCGGCCACGGCCGCGGCGAAGACATCGCGTGACACGCGGCGACGGGCGGAGCAGGCCGGAAGGACGAGCCCGGCCGCGGCGTTGTCATGGCCCGCCATGGATGCGGTCGCGCAGTGACGGAAAGGGACACGTGATGTCTCGGACAACAGTGGTGTCGCTGATTGCCCTCATCGCGCTCGCAGCGCCGGCGGGGGCGCAGGAGAACCTGCTGCCGAATCCGAGCTTCGAGCAGGGAGTCGGCGGCGGGGCCACCGGCTGGGACCTGAACTTCTGGGAGCCCGGGGGGCGTCGCTCCAGCGGCGACGTCAGCGACACCGTCGCCCACAGCGGCAGCCGCAGCGTGCACATGGAGGGCTATGACCCCGGCTGCCATGCCTACTGGACCACCCGCAACATCCCCGTCGAGCCCGGCAGGCGCTATGTGCTGACCGCGTGGGCGCTCCCGCACGGCGTGATCTACCCCACCAGCTACTGCCGCATCCACGTCGGCTTCCAGGACGCCGATGGGCAGATCATCCAGGACGAACAGCACCACTTCGCCTCCGGCTGGGCCTACGAGACGCTCGCAGGCTACTCCGGGTGGACGCAGTTCGGCCTCGAGGTCGTGCCCCCACCGGATGCCGTGACCGCGGCGGTGGTGCTGCGCTTCGTCGGCCCCGGCGAGGCCTGGTTCGATGACGTGAGCCTCGTCCAGAGCGAGACTGCCGAGGTGATCCATCCGCCCCCTGATCTCACCCGCCAGGCCCGCTACAGCGCCCCGCCTGACTGCTCAGGCGAGACCCGCGTCACCCTCACCCTGACCAACCCGTATGCGGCCACCCTGTCGGGGCTCGTCATCGCCGGGGGCGACGAGCGCAACCGCGTCGTCGCCACCGACCCCGTCGACATCGAGCCCGGGGAGTCGCTCGACCTTCCCGTGACGGTCCGGTTCGCTCCCGAGCTGACGGCGCGTGACGTGCGCGTGCTGTTCGAGGCGCGCGGAGAGGTGGAGGGCAGAGCCGTCGGCGCGCAGATGCTCGGTTCGTTCTCGGTGGTGGCCGAGGACGTGATGGCCGCCATCTCGGAGGACCGGTGGGGCCCGAGCGAGCATCCGGCCCCGGCATCGGCCCCACCCGTGGAGGTGCTCGGCACACTCCTGCAGCGTAACGGTGAGCCCCGGTTCACCTCAAGCTGGACATCGCTGAACCTCAAGCCGGGGGATGGCGCCGGCGGTGTCGTGGTGCGCGTGAATGGCACGGCCGACGTGCACGGTGCGATGCAACTGGCCTGGGAGTGCCTCGACTACTTCTTCCGGGGTGAGCAGGGCGCCGTCCACGTTGACGTCCCGGAGGGGCGCTCCGAGCTGGTGCGTCTTCCGTTGTCGGATCACCAGCTTGAACGCATGTACGCCGCAGGACGCGACGCCGGCGCGGCACGTTTCCGCGTGATCTGCCGACTGCTGCGCGACGGCGAACTACTGCACCGCTTCCAGGCCGGCCTGCCGGTGACGCCCGACCTGCCCGACGTCCCGGACCTCGGACCGCTCGCGACCGAGCGTACCGACGACCTGCCGGTGTTCGGCAGGCTGAGGCTCGTCGATGAGGTGCTCTGTGGCGACCCGGATGACGAACACCTCATGCGGCAGGGCGGCCGCGGGCTGGACACCAAGTACACCTCCGATCCGCTGGACTACTACGGGGGCGGCGACCGCCTCAACTTCGACTGGTGGCTGCGGTACCGCGATGACCGTGACGAGTTCACGCGCGTCGAGGAGATCCTGGGCAGGCCGTGCCGCATCACCGATCGGTGGGGATGGTTCGCCTATCTGGTGGGGCGGGGCGCGCTCACGCCGGGGGCGCACTATGTCATGGTCATCGAGTACCCGGAGGACGTCTCCCGCAACTTCCTCATCTGGACCACGCTCGATCACTCCGCCTGCTGCGGCTTCCACACCGGCAGCGCTCTGGGGGACCCGCACAGCAGGCAGCGCTTCATGCAGCGCACCGACCTGCCGCTCTCGGGCGAGTACCGCAGGCACTACCTGCTCATCACGCCCTACAGTGCCGAGGGGTGGGTGGCGATCCACTCGATGGGCGAGGTGGCCGCCCCGTTCTCCGAGGGCATCGCCGTCCACGCCATCCGCATCTACGAGCTGGGCGATGACGAGGCGGTCGAACGGCTCATCCCCGAGCCGACCGAGCCCGAGGGCCTCCCGCATCGCCTGATCGGCTTCATCCAGGAGGACGCCACCCCCCGTGTCCAGACGCTGCGCAAGTGTGCCTTCATGGGCCTGAATATGTACGCACCGCTGGCGCTGTCGTACGGCGGCGGGGCCTCGACGATCGACCGCGGCTACGTCGGCTGGGACAGCGAGATCTACTCTCCCGACAACTTCCGCAACCCGTGGGCGCAGGCGGCGCCGCCGTACTATCACATGCGGCCCGGCGTCTGTGAGCCGATATTCGCGGCGGCCGACCGGCTGGGCATGCAGATCGTGCCGCTGCTGGAGTATGCGGGTTCGGGCCGTGTGCCCGAGGAGGCCCTCGCCGTGTGGCCCGACGGCTCGCCGCAGTGGTTCAGATGGGGGACAAAGGAGGGCGCGGACGGTCTGCGCACATGGAACTACCGCGAACAGGCCCAGTGCATCGACATGGCCCATCCCGCCGTCGGGGAAGACATGGCCGCGCTGATGGCGGAGGTTGAGGCGGCCTACGGGGACCACGACAGTTTCGCGGGCGTGGTGCTCACGCACAGGTTTTCGGCATGGCAGATCAGCTACAGCGACTACGAGTTGAGGCGCTTCGCGGAGGAATACGGTCTCAGGCTACCAGGTGAGAACGCCGGACGATGGGTCTACGACAACCACCTGGACGACTTCTACGAGTTCCACTACAGGTGCAAGCGCGAGAACCTGCTGCGCGCCGCCCGGGCGCTGCACGCGGCGGACCCATCCGACATCTTCGCGATACTCAACTACAACGGCGGGGACGACAACCTGCACTTCGGCACCCCGCTGTACTGGTGGGATAAACAGCAGGGCGACGAGTTCCTCGTGCCCGGCGCGGTGTCGCTGCCCGACCTGTCGGGCATTCATCTGGGCGAGTTGATGGAGGACTACACGCGCCCCGACATCGCCGCCATGAGTGTCGGCATGGATCCTCCCCTGTACCGGAGCGACGTCGGCGTGTGGAACCTGGCCATCGCCCACTACCCGTGGCTGTGCGGCAACCGCGAGTTCCTCGATTACTTCCGCACCGGCGAGGGCTGCGCGGTGTGCTTCTGGTGGATCTACAACGAGGACGCCTTCCGCAATCATCCCGAGATCGGCTGGAACTGCCCGGGGCTGAACGGCAACGAGCCGGCGGGGCGCTACTGCATGCTCGACGAGGTGCTGGCGATGGCGACCGGCGACCCGTTCATCATGGCCGTGCGCATCGGCCAGATGAACCGGGGCTTCCCGGAGTATGCGCGCGAGTTCGCCATGGCCTACCGCGCGCTCCCGGCGGTGCGCTCTGAGATCATCGATGCCTGCGACGACCCTGAGGTCGTCATCCGCCGCTACGAGACGGAGCAGGGCGTCTTCCTGGCCGTCATCAACACCGGCCTCGGGCCGGAGGTGAAAGCCCTGTCACTGGACGCGGATGCCCTCGGCGGCGGGCGCCTGCGCAACCTGGTCACGGGGGAGCGTCTGGCGGCTCGCGATGGCGACATCGACCTGCAGTTGCCGCCCGTGTGTCTGCGGGCCTTCACGATCCAGTAGGCACGCCACTACGCCCCGCGACTGCGGTGGCGCGTACGAGCGCGGACGGGCCCTAGATCTCGAGCAGCTCCTGCGCAAGCTCCTCGTCGCAGACCAGCACGTTCACCGCGCCATGGCTGATGGCCGCGTCCACTGCTGCGGTCTTACGTTTCTGGCTGACCACGAGGACGGTGCCGAGCCCTCGGCCGGTCTCCCGGGCCCGCCTCGTACACTGCACGTAGTCATCAATCGTTGGCGCTACCACCCAACGGTTGACCGCGCGCAGCGCCTCGCGGCAGTCCTCGCTGTCTTCAGCATGGGAGAAGTAATGCGCTGAGATCTCCCCCTTCGCAGCGCCGGCTCTGGCCTGGCCGGCGAGCTGCTCGGAGATGGCCCCGATCCGGACCGCCCGTGAATCGTCTCCGGTGCTCAGACCGGTGATGAGGGTATCGGCCTGGTGGAGCAGCGGCCCCTCGGGATCGTGCTCCGGCACGTCGCCTTCCAGACGCGACAACGCCCACTCGTGGCCGAAGATCGCCTGCACGGACATGTCCGAGGCGATGTAGCGCCAGACCTCCCTGATGTACGATTCGCAGTCGCCGCCGTCCACGGGGTGGGGGATGACTGCCGGCTGCGTCAACTGCATGGGTGGTGGGATCGGGGCGTCCTCTTCATCGGCACGCAGGCGCGGCTCCAGGCCATAGTGCGTGAGGTTCTCGACGCAACGTTCCGCGTTGGCGGTGGCAGAGGTCTCGGCTATGTACTGCTGCCGGTCCTCGTCAAGCAGCCCGATTGAGCCTGCCAGCGGGAAGATACGAAGCTCTCGCGCCCGCTCCACCGGCAGACGAGCATACAGCTCGGCGGGCAGAGCATGGCTGAGCGCCCAGCAGTGGAACCCCCAGTTGATGCCCATGACCCGGATCGCGCGGGCGCTGCTGTCCAGCAGCCCGCGCATCACGCGCCGTGCGGCCACATGCCCCACGCGCCGCACGACGGCCCTCGATCTCTCCTCGCGGTCCTCGGTCTTGTCCAGGCCGGCGGTGGGCGCCACCAGCACCTCGCGGGGGGCGGTCTCGCTGCCGTGCCGGTGGCGTTCTACGAGGTGGCCCCTGACCCGCTCCCCCAGGTCGCTGCGCTCCACGCGCTGCCACAGGAATTCGGCGCCTTCTCCCACCGGGACCGCGACACGCGGGCGCCTGTCCAGGAGTCCGTGGTCCTCCTCAGCGGACCGGAGCAGTCTGTAGACGCTCGCACGTGAGAGATTGACACGTTCGGCAATCTCGTCGGCGTCCAGCCCGAGGGCGAGAAGCCACGCCACCTCGTACTCACCCGCGAGTTCCTCGGCGCGCTGCGCGGTCAACTCCGGACCATAGCCGAGGAAGCGCGCGCGATCATCGTCGATCGAAGAGGCGCTCGCTCCCGTCCCATTCCCGCCGGCCCCGGCGACGTCGTGCGTAACTGCAGTGTGGGCTGCGTGCTCATCGTTCATGGCCTGGTTCATTCCTCCTCCTCGCTGATCCCCGCACAGAAGTCTATTCAATGCCACACAGCATGTCAAGGAGTCACCAGTGGGAGCGATATTCTGTCGCAGGGCGTGGTGCGATTCTCGAGCACGCCGGGCGGATTCTTCGTCTCGACAGCTTGACTCTCGTCTTATCACTACCTATAATCCAGTGCAACGCACCCGATGAACCTGACGGATCCCGGCCGTCTCGCGATCACTGAAGGTCAACGGGTCCTCGGAGGGGACGGCGATGAGCGCGAGCATCTACGTGAGGAGCACCACCGGCGATGAGCGCATCATCGCCATGGCGGCCGGTGACGTGCGGTGGCTCGACGGCGCCGGCGAGCCGGTGGCGGCCGGTGGGGCCGCGCTCTGTGTGTTCGCGACCGCCGCCGCGGTCTGGGCCATCATCGCTCCCGCCGCGGCCCCCATGACCACCTCGCGCGGCCGCCCGGTCATGGGCGGCCTGCTCGACCTGCTCGAGGCGCCGCTCACCGTTGGCGCCGCGACCTGGACGGCGCGCGCCGACCATCGCGGGCCTCAGCGCACCATCGCACCCGCTCACTCCCGGTGCCCGGTATGCCACCTTGACATCGAGCCCGGCGCCGAGGTCTTCGCCTGCTCCTGCGGCACCGTCACCGACTCGCTCTTCTGCGCCACCGGCGGCGCGCCGGAGCAGCGGTGCTTCGCCTGCGGCGCCGCGGTCGAAGGGGGCGCCGAGCCATGAGTGTGCGCGTGATGAAGCAGTTCCCCGTGCGCGAGGCCCGGCCTCCCTCGTGCGACTTCCGCGCCGCGCTCGTGGGCTGCGGCCTGACGGGCGCCATGATCGGCGTGCTGGCCCCCGAGGCGCACCTCGACCTCATCGACTTCGACCACGTGGAGCCCCGCCAGACGATCCTGTCGCCCTTCCCCCAGCCCGGCCGCCCGAAGGCGGCGATGCTGCAGGAGTACCGACGCGCCCGTTTCCCGTGGCTTGGCCCCGAGCGCAGCTTGCTCGCGGCGGCGGAGGACATCGGCGACGGTTACTGGCGCCACCTGGCCCGGGAGGGCGCGCTCGTGCTCGCGTGCACCGACGCGATCGCCACGCAGACGCACCTGGCGCGCGTCGCCCGCCGCCATGGCCTGGCGATGGTGGCCACCGGGCTCGGGCCGGACGCGGTCGAGGTGCTGGCGGCCCCTGCCGGTCGCGAGCAGGCATGCTACGCCTGCCTGGGGCGCAACCCCGAGCAGCCGCCGGCGGGCTGCTTCCTCGACGGCATCGACGCCGTTGAGGCCAACGCGCCCGAGCCGCCGCCGACCAACTCCACCCTTCATCAGGCCGCGCTCGTGGCGGCGACCGCGATCGAGGAGACACAGGCGTTGGCCGCGGGCGCGCGCGAGCATACGGAGATGATGCACCTCGCACCCGGACAGCCGGTGCTGCGCGCGCGGGTGGCCCGGCGCGCCGACTGCCCGGTGTGCGGCGCCGATGACGGCCGGTCTTCCGAGCAGATCACGTCCGTGTCGCAGGGCACGGGCGACATCTTCGAAGCGATCCTCGACGCGCTCGGCGTGGACGCCGGCGAGGCCGAGGTGGCGCTCCCGGCGCCGGCCGCGCGCGCGGTCTTCTGCCCGGATTGCGGGCGCTACACCGAGCTGCCGCACCTGCTGCTCGGCCGGCGGGTGCGCTGCGGGGGCTGCGGGAGTGCTGACGTGCTGGCGGCCGAGCGCATCCCGTCGGGCACGGCGGTGCCGCTGGCCGATGCGCTGGAGCGCACGCCCGCGGAGCTGGGCTGGCCCTGGTGGCCGATCATCGAGATCCGGTGCGGTGCGACCGGGCTGCTCGTCGAGCTGGCTGGCGACGCCGCCGAGCCGGGCGAGGTCGTGACCATCGAGCCGGTTACGGTGGGTGAGCGCGATGCGCACTGACGCCGAATGCCGAGCGGCCTATCTCGAGCGCCAGGTGCAATCACTGCGGTCGGCGCCGGCGGTGTTCGCGGCCGACCGCTGCGACGAGAACCGGCTGATCGTCCTGGTGGAGGCGCGCTACCTCGGCATCGTGCGGGGCGCACCGGCGGCGAACCCGGGGCCCGACGAGAATGACATCGAGGCCCGGCTGCGCATCGCCTTCTGGCGGCCCGCCGGGCCGGATGACGTGCAGCCGGTGCAGGCGCTGCTGGCCATCGGCGTTGAGCTGCTCGCCGAGCGCGGCCGGCCCGGTCTGACGCTGCTGCCGGGGCCGTACCCGCCGGTGGCCCACCCTCACGTGACGCCGACGCTCCCGGGCGGCGTGTGCCTGCTCGACGACTGGCGCATCGACCACACCGACCTGGGCGATGTCTTCCGAGTGCTACCGATGATGCTCCGCTACGAGCCGGGCACCTACGCCCTCGGACACAACTGGGCGCTCGCGCCGGGCGTGGCGCGGTGGCTGCGCGAGGGCGCGATCGAGCGCTTCGAGCTGCCGTTGGCGCGACCGGCGCCGACAGGTATCCGCGTGCTGGAAGCGGAGGGCGATGCCGATGGCCGCTGACCTGGCTGAGTCGATGGTCGCCGCGCGCGTGAGCGACGTGCGGGCGACGGCATCAGGAGCGGTGGGCAGGCTGGGACTGCGCCCGCGCGGGCTGGCCCGGCTCGTCGCGGCCGTCGAGGCCGCTGAGCTGAGGCTGCAGGCTCAGCTTCTCCCGGCGCGGCCGGACGATGCCGGCTGGCGCGCCGCCGAGGCCTTCCTGAGCACGGCGGCCGCGCAGGTCGAGGGGGTCGAGGTGGCCGCCGGGTGCGCGCGCGAGCAAGGCGTGGCGTGGCTGCAGGTTAGCGGTCCGGTCGAGGACGCGGCGCGCCTCGTGCTGGTGGCCGCGGCCTTGGGGACGGGAGCGCTCGGACGGGCCAACGCGCTGCTGTCCGAGCCCGCGCTGGCCGCGGCCTATCTGCAGATGCGCTGCGGGGAGACGCCGGGCGAACCACGTGCGGGAGAGAGGGGGTGATGAAATGAGCATGGAGCTTCTGCAGCCGGTGGAGGTGAGCGAGGACGAGGTCGTCCTCTCCGTCAGCGACCGCTCCGGCCAGGCGCTCGTGAAGGCGGCAGTTGATCGCGCGAAGACCGCGGGCGAGCTGGCCGGCGAACTCGCCGACATCACCGGTCAGCCGCCGGGCAGCTATGCCCTCTATGTCGGTGAAGAGCGGCTGGCCCCCGACGTGGCCGTGGGCGAGAGCCTGCAGAGCGACGAGGCGGAGGTGCGCCTCGTCGGCGACCTCACCGGGAACTGAGGGCCGCGCCCCCCGGCCGGCCGCCGCGGCCGGCCGGGGGGCAGACGGCGGGCCTGCGAGCGCAACCAGCCCGAAGGATGGCGGTGAAGACCATGGAGGTCGAGATACAACTGACGAGCCGCGAGGATGGGAGCCGCTTCATCGGCTACTTCCCGGCGCAGTCCATGACCCCGATCGTGGAGTACCTCGTGCTGGCCTACACGCTGAACCACGGCGCCACCGGCGAGCTGCGGGCGCGGGTCGAGCCCGCCATGGTCCGGGGTGACGATGAGGTCATCGCCTTCGCGGTCTACATCGAAGATCGCCCGGAGACGGCCCTGGGCGTTATCAACCGCGACTGCGAGCTGGTCACCAGCGCGATCAATGACGTGTGGGCCGAGGTGGTGCAGACGTACGGGCGGTCCGACAGCGAGCTGGCCGACTACCGCCTGGTCTGCACCGATCTCGCCCGCGAGGACGTGGCGACGGCGGGCATTCGCGTCATCGGCGAGCGTCCCTCCGCCTGGCGGCACGCCATGATGGCGCCGCCGGTGCGCCCGATCGCGCTGTCCGAGGGCGCGATCGTCGGCAAGCCCACCGGCGCCATCGCGCGGGTGTTCGCCGCCTCAGCGCTGCAGCACCTGCTCGACTACCTGACGGAGGATCTGGAGAACGAGCGCATGGCCGCGCTGCACGGCGAGCTGGCCATCACCCCTACCGACAGCGGCCTGCTGCCCTACGTGCTCTACGACGCGGTCAGCCCGCTCGACGGCACGGCCACGAGCCACTCGGTGCACGTGGGCGCCGGGGCGCAGGGCGAGGCCAGTGGCCGGCCGGTGGCCGCGATCTGCCACTCGCATCCCGCGGTCATCGATCCGGAGGCCGGTGACGACGAGGATGAGCTGCGCTGGGGCCTCACGATCCCGTCGGCGGTGGACCTGGCGCAATTCAGACGCGGGCTGCCGCACGTCCATCAGGCGACCATCATCGCCTCGCTGCCGAGCGAAGCCGGCGAGCCGGTGCCGATTACGCCGTGGGGCTACAGCGCGCGCTTCGGGCGGATCGAGTCCGATCGCGGGTTCTGGATCATCGCGGATGACGCGCTCGCCGCCCCCGCCCGCCTCGCCGACGGCGAGCACGACGTGCGCCATGAACGCGTACACGAAGGGAGCGTCTCGTGATGTCATCACCGGACCATCAGCTCGCCATCGGCCGCGCACTGGCCGAGTACACAGCCGCGAGCGACGAGGATGCGCCGGCCGCGTGGGAGCGACTGCGGAGCATGCTGCAGGAGCCGCAGGACTCGCTGATCATCGCCGACGCCGCCCGCGGCGCGCACCAGGCCCTCGAGCAGGAAGTGCGGGCACGCCAGGAGCTGATCGAGGCCATCGAGGGCGGTCCCAACAGCCTCCTGCCGGTTCTCGCCTGTATCGACGACCGGCACTACGTGGTGAGTCTGGGCAACGGGGCCTACCAGCGCGTCGGGGTGATGCCGCCCGAGGGTGGCGAGCCCCCGCTGCTGTGCCCGGAGGAGTTCGAGGAGCGCGGGCCGGCGCTGGCCGCGCTCGACAGCGGTGGCGGCGTGATCGTGGATGTGTACTGGCTGGACGAGTACCCGGAGCTGTTCCTGCTCGTTATCGGCCCCGACGTGGGGCGCGTGGTGAGCGTCGATGACGGCCCCGACGACGCCCGTCCGGAGGCACAGCAGATCCCGCTCGCGCTGGAGGCGGACGCGAGCTGACGCGACAGGCACAGCCCTGAAGGAGTGAGCCAGTTGACCAGGACACTGCACGTGGACGAGTCCGTCACACCCGGTGACAGGCCCAGCACCTGGTACTGCACGGCCGGCGTGTACGGCCAGGCGCGCCCCGGAAATCAAGTGGTGGGATCGAGCCGGCATCGGATCGCGATCGCCGTCTCCGACGCCCGCTCGGGTCCGAGCATCACCACCCCCTATCCCGAGTCGGACTTCCAGGTCGTGATGAGCGAGGAGCAGTGCGATCAGATCGAGCGGCTGATAGTCAGGCCCACGCTCACCCCAGCCGTCGACCCGGTGCTGGTCATCGTCAGCGGCCCCACCGGCAGCGGCAAGACCTCAGCCGCGGAGTACGCGGTGAACGAAATCGCGCGGCGCTCCGAGGGCCGGCTGGTCTTCCTGTCTTACGAGCCGGGCCACTTCCGGCGCTGGTACTACGGCCAGAGCGAGCACATGGTACGCGAGATGGGCGAGACGGTGCTCGAGTTCGGCCGTGCGGGACACCCGGTGCTCGTGCTCCTCGATGACTCCGAGCAGCTCATGCAGTCGCGCCAGTTCACGGAGCGACAGTCATGCGGCGGTACGGTCGCGGGCACCACCAGCGCGCTGCTGGCCGTGCTCGACAAGCTCAAGAAGGACCCGGCGCTCGCCTGCACGGTGCTGGTGATTACGAACTATGGCAGCCCGTGGTTCGACCCGGCGCTGACCTCGCATCGTCTGCGCGGGGTGATCACCTTCGGCACCCTCGACATGGAGCTGGTGCCGGCGGTCATCGCCGCTCATGCGCCGCGCTACGAGTTCGCCGGGGAGGACGTGACCCGGTGGCTGGGCGAGGTGCTGGTCGCGCCCACCACGCTGGCGCGCGGGCGGCGCGGCAACATCGCCTGCGAGATCACGCTCGCCGACTGCCTCACGCCGTCGATGGTCAGCGAAGTGCTCAACCGCGCGCACCTGCTGGCCGACCCCGAGCCGATCGAGCAGGCGCACGCGCGCGCGGCGTACACGCAGGTGTTCGGCCAGCTCGCCGAGCGCATCGTCGCCCATGCGCACAGCGGCGATGTGGGCATGATCGTTCCCGCGCTGTCGGGGGCCGCGGCCGACCTGCAACTGCGGCCGGCGTTCGAGCCGGCCCTGGAGACCCAGGCTCAGGCGGAGTTGGACGGCGTGGTCGTGCCGGTGTAGCGCAGGGAGGTGACTGAGGTGGAAGCGCAGGTGAGCCCGGAGGCCGCGCGGGTGCTGGAGGAGGCCCGTGGCCGCGAGGATGAGGTCTATGTGCTGGCCGTGCTCGAGGCGGCGGGGCAGCCGATCACGCCCGAGCTGCGCGCGGCCGCCAGGCGGGGAGGACAAGCCCTGGTGGAGGTGCTCCCCGACGACTCGGTGCGCATGCACGATTCCGCGGTGGCGGCCGAGCAGGCGCTGCTGGCCGCCGCCGCGGCCCACGCGCGTGGCCCGATCACGCCCCTCGACCTGGTGGCGGCGGCACTCGCCGACTACCGTCTGAGCCGCGTCCTCCGGCGGCAGCACGACCGCGAGACGGAGCCTGACGACCCCGGACCTCCGGCGTCTGATGGGCCGCGTGACCTGGTGGCCGCCGCGCCGCACCCGGTCGTGGGCCGGCGGGCCGAGGTCGAGGCCCTGATGGTGCGCCTGGCGCGGCGGCGCCATCCGCACATCGCGCTGGTGGGCGCGCCGCGCTCGGGCCGGCGCTCGACCGCGCTGTGTCTCGCCAACGCGCTCGCCGGGGAGGGCGACTACCCGCCGCCACCGTCGCCCCTGGCGGGCGTGCGCATCATCGAGCTGGAGGCGGCTACGCTGGCGCGGGACATCGGCCGCCTGGAGTTCCCGGACCTGGCCGCCCGGGGCGACATCCTGCTGCTGCGCAGCGGCGGCACCGAGTGGGCGGGCAGGATGCTGCCCGCCGACCTGCTCGCCGCCCTGCGCGTCGTCGTGCGGCTCACGCCCGAGCAGTTCGTGACGCTGCAGTCGCAGCCCGACGCGATCGGCTGCCTGGAGCCCGCGGTTCGCATCCAGCGGCCCGGCGACGCCGCTCTGCGCGCCATGGTCGCGGCGCAGGCGCAGGACCTGCAGCGGCGGTGCGGCGTCGCCATCGACGAGCGCGTGACCGACGTGCTGCTGCAGTGGGCCGCCGACCACCGCGCCACGCCCATGCCCGCGGTGGCCGTGGAGGTGCTCGACGAGGCACTGGCGCTGTGCGCGGAGCGCACCCTCGGGGTCGAGGGCGTGCTGCGCGTGCTCGTCGCCAGCGGCCGCGCCGCCCGCGAGCATCTCGACACCTGGTACCTGGGGCCGCGTTGGAGCCCCGGGGACGATGCCGGTTGACCGTTCGTTCGCTGTGACGCAACCAGTAAGATGTGAGGAGGCGCAATCATGGACGGAGGACTGCTCATCCGCGAGATCACCGACCATCCCGACGAGGACGCACCCGCCCTGCCGGGAGGCGCGCTCGCCCCACGCGAGCCCGCCATCGCCATCACCGTCGCCGGCCCGGCCGGCGACCACCAGGTCTTCACCCTTCCCCGCAGCCTGGTCGCGGGGCGCGACCTCGACATGGGCGGCCTGCTGCGCCTGGCCATGGAGCATGACCCCGACGGCGGCGACGATGACCCGGCCGAGGTCGCGCGCCGCCGCACCTTCATCAACCAGGTGCGCGGCTGGCTCCCGCAGGCGGACAACGCCGGCTACTCCATGATGCTCCGCCGCGGCCCCGAGGACGCCGACTTCATCGCCCCCAGCACGCCCGTGCGCATCTCCGACGGTGAGGCCCACGATCAGAGCCTGCACATCAGCTTCGCGCAGGTCTACGCCGGCGGCGGCGGAGTGTGAGGGGCATGGCTGAGTGCCCGGCCGTGCTGCTGCGCTACGCCGCCCTGCTCCTCGGCGGCACCGTGTACCTGCCGAGCGAGCCGGGCAGTGCCCCCGGAGCGCCCACCTTCCGGCTGGTGGACGCCCCGGAAGGCACCATCGAGTTCGGCCACGCTCAGACCTTCCCGGTCGCAGCCCTGGTCGATGACCAGGTGCGCGCGCTGATGAGCGAACAGGCGGGCGACGGGGACGAGTTGGCCTTTGCCGCGGCACTGGCCGAGGATGTGGCGCATCAGTGGCGCCGTTCGCGTGAGCAGGGGCTGCCCTACGAGACGCGGTCGCAGCAGCTCATCGAGCGCGCGCATGATGAGCTGTCGGCCTGCGACGCAGCGCGGCTCGTCCCCGATCAGTTGCTGCTGTGGTTCCGGCGCGCCTACGCCCTCGTGCCCCAGGCCGAGGGCCGCATCACTGCGCACGGGCAGAGCTACGAGCCCATCGCGCCTATTCCCGTGGACCGCTGGTGGTGCGTCGTGCAGGAGCGCGCCGCGGCGGCGGTGCGCGAGCACCTGCGCCCCCACGCAGCCGCCTTCGCGCTCGACCCCCGGCCGCTGGAGCGCTTCCGCACGCTCCTGGCGGAGGCGGCGGAGCGCGAGGTGACCGTGTTCGACGACCCGCCGCTGCGCATCACCTGGGACACGCACGAGTCGGTGATGAGCTTCGCCATGAGCTTCCCGGGCTTCGCCCAACAGGATGCGTGGAAGCGCTGGTACGCCTTCCCGCCGGGCACGTTCTCACTCTACGCGGGGCCGCGGACCCTGCGGGACTTCGTGCTCTCCCCCGGAGCGACGCGCCTGCACACGCGGGTCGCGATGCCCTCGGCGAGCGACATCATCCACCCCTTCGTCTCCGAGATGGGCCGGGAGCTGTGCTCCGCCGGGCACGTCGAGATGATCTTCTGCGACGAGGACCTGTCGCCCGCGGCGATGATCATCAAGGCGCTCGAGCGCGGTGTACAGGTGCTGCTCGGGGGCCAGGGCTCCCGGACCCGCGCCAACCCGTACCGCAAGCTGGCGGAGAGTCACGCGCCCCGCACCACCCGCTGGGCGGCGAAGCGCCAGGGACTGATGATCATCCCGTGGGTGAACTCCGAGCGCGGCCGCAAGACCGTGAAACTGTGATCCGCATGGAGGTGGTCACGCCATGAACGTGACCCGGGCGTACAGCGATGGCGTGCAGTCCGGCTGGACGCGGGGCAGCGGCGCCGGGCGCCTCGACGCCGTGGCCAGCGAGGAGCCGATCCGCTACGAACTCTCGCCCCTGGCGCACCTGCAGTGGCACGCCACCGTCGAGTGGGGCGAACAGCATGGGGGCTGCGAGGTCGCCCTGCACGGTGTCGGCGATCCCGCCACCCGGCGCGTGTGCTACTTCGCCTGCGGCCGCCAGCTCGCCAGCAGGGCGCTGTGCCAGACGCTGCCCCTGGGGATCGACGAGATCGCGCGCGACGCCGCGGCGGCCAGCCTGCGCATGCTCTGCCAGGTGCACCACCACCCGTCCTCGGTCCAGCAGCGCGCCGACCGCGTCCCACCGCGCTTCTTCCTCAGCGGCACCGACATCAACCTGCTCGGGGCCCTCGCCCGCGACCTGGCATCGGGCGTCATGCTCTTCGAGCCGGTGCACCATCCCGAGCCGGTCGCCCTGCGGGCCGGAGAGCACATGCGGCTGCGCGCGGCGGGCCGGCGCTTCGAACTGGCGGTCGAGCCCGGCACGCGCCTGGTCATCTCCGGGGGCGAGCTGGAATCGCTGCGCGGCGTCGCCGAAGTGTTCGTGGCCGTGACCGGCAGCGACGGCAACCTGCACGGCAAGGTGCTACGCACCGAAGTGTGCCGGGAGTGCGGCAAACAGGTCGAGCGCTCGCTGCATCCGCTCGAGCTGAGCGTCACCGACAACTTCGCCCCGCACTACCTGGGGCGGGTCTTCGACGCCGAGGCCTGGGCGGCGGAGCTGGACGAGAAGGTCCAGCGCTACTGCCACTCCTCTGCGGCGCGGACACCGAAGCGCACCACCTGGTGGCGCCACTCCAACCGGCACGCGCAGCCCGCGACACGCACGCCCGTCCGCGCGGTCACCGTGCGGCAGGCGCCGGATGATGTCGGCGACCGGCTCACCAGGTGGCTCGATGTGCTCGAGAGCGCCGTCGATGGCGGCGACGACCGCGTGGCGAGTGCGCTCGATGAACTGCGGGCGCTGACCGAAGACGTTGCGGCACTGGCCGCTCCGCCGGGCGTGCACGCGGTCGTTGAGGGAGGCGATCATCATGACCGTGATCGTTGATCGCACGCGCGAGACCGAGGCCTATGACCTGCGCCGCGCGCAGGGCGTCCACGGCGTGCTGGTGGACTGCCCCGTGGGCCGGCTGGTGGCCGCCGGCCTGGCGGCGATCGGCTGCCCCGGCCTGCTGCTCGAACGCGACGCACGGGGGCGGGGCGACTGGGCGAGCTATCTGCTCCCGCCCGCCGCCGCTCGCGCGCACGGCCCCGCGGCGGCCTTCGCCGGCGAGGTGGTCCCCCGCTGGTTCGCCGACGCGCGCATCACGCCCGCGCCTCTGCCCACTGAGCAGGGCGCGCTGCTCACCCTCATCCGGCGCGCGGGCGTACGCGGGCTGCCCTTCCTCGTGGCGCCGCTCGAGGAGCCGGCCGTTGTCGAGCTGATCTACCAGGCCGTGGAGTCGGGCGCGATCGACCGCCGCCATGTGCGCGTCGTCGCCACCGGCCCGCGCGGCTGCGCCATCGTCATCCCCGATCCCGGGCAGGCTGAGGCCCAGGTCGAGGCCATGGTCGGCGTCCTCGCAGGCGAGGGCGGTGGCGATCCGTGCGCCCTCGATGCCTCGCTCATCGCCGCCGGAGTGCTGCTGCACGAGGCCCGGCTGCTCGCGGGCGCCGGCCTGCCCGGCGTGAAGGAGCGCCCGCCCGATGATGTGTGTACGCTGCTGCTGCCCGACGCCCCCGCCCGGGGCGCGACCTCCTCGCTGTGCGTGGGGGCCGGGGGGATCGGCTCCATCCTGGCGCTCATGGCCATCGGGCCCGCCGCGCGCACGGGCGATCGCCTGACCCTCGTGGACGGCGACGCCGTCGCCGCGCACAACCTGCTGCTGCAGTCCTGGCAGGGCCGGACCAAGGTCGACGCCCTGCAACGCGAGCTGCTCGCGAGCTGTGACGCGCTCGAAGTCGAGGCAATCGCGCGCATGGTGGAGGAGGGGACGCGCCTGCCCGCGGCGGACGTGTCCTATGCGGTCACCGACTCGGTGCACTCGCGCCTGCTGGCCCAGCGGGCGCTGCCCGACGGCGCCGGGCCGCTGGTGTGTGCCGGCAGCAGCCTCGACGGCGCCGAGGCCTTCCTGGCCGGCGGTGGCCCCGCCTGCGTGGCCTGCCGCTACCCGCCCGCGGCGCTGGCCGCGCCCGCGGGCGGCGAGTGTGCCCGCAATCCGGCGCTGTTCGCCGGCAACATGATCGCCGCCGGCCTCGCCCTGGCGCTCGCACGGCGCTCCCGCTCGGAGCAGTTCCTGCAGGGCCACGACGGCGCCTGCCGCTACCGCGCCACCACGTTGCGCGGCGACCGTTTCGTCGCCGACATGCCGCAGCGCTGTGCACACCGCTGAGACCCCAACGCGGAGGCGATGGTCATGTCCAGGTTCGCGCGGATGATCGAGCGGAACATACTCCCGGCCGGGCTCGACTTCTCGGGGTCCTCGCCCGCGGCGCCTGAGGTGGTCGCCCTGGCGGCCCTGGTCAGGGCCTGCATCTGCGACTCCGTCCTGGCACGCCGCGTCGCCGAGACCGACTCGGTCGATGAGGTGCTGGACTGCCTGGCGGCCGACCGGCTGCTCATGCGCGTCGAGCTGACCGTCGAACCCGACGTCCTGCGCGCGGCCCCGCCGGGCGACCTGCTGCGCATCGTGCTTGATGCCATCGCGCGCGAGCAGGCCCGCACCTGAATCCGGCCACACAACGGATGGCGCTGACCGCACGCAACGCCCGCCGCGGAGCTCTTGAGCGCACCCCTCAGGGAGGCCCGAGTCTGAGCATGTGCGGCCGCCACGGCTCCAGTTCCAGCGTCAGCTCCCCGTCGTACCGGCCGATCTCCACGCCGCTCAGAGCATCGGTGACCGGGCTGCGTCGCAGATGATGGCCGAGCGCAGCAGGCGACGCGGGACCCGGTCACGAATACCCCGCGGGCGTGCATTCACTGCAAACCGATGGTGCCTCAGGAGGTCACCATGTCCCAGTTGACTGCCGGAGCCGCCGAGATCGACATCACGCCGGGCCTGGGCGCGCATCTGTGCGGGTACTTCCAGGATCGCCGCGCCACCGACATCCTCGATCCTCTCCAGGCCAAGGCCATCGCGCTGTCCAACGGCGACACCACGCTGGCGTTCGTCATTTGCGATCTCATTGTGGTGCCGGGCGAAGTGGCGGATGCCGCCAAGGCCATGGTCGCCGAGCGCACCGGGATCGCGCCCGAGCACGTCCTGATCGCCGGCACGCACACGCACACGGGGCCGGCCATCGTGGGCGCGCTGGGAACGCCCGAGGAGGAGGGCTATGCCGAGTGGGTCGCGCCGCGCATCGCCGACGCCCTCACGCTCGCCGTCGAGCGCATGCGGCCCGCGCAGGTCGCGCACGCCTCGGGCGCCTGCCCGGGTGAGGTGCACAACCGCCGCTGGCATATGAAGGACGGCACGGTACGCATGAACCCGGGGCATCAGAACCCGGATGCGCTGCGCCCCGCCGGCCCCACCGATCCGCAGCTCGGGCTGATGGTGCTGCGCGCCCCCGACGGCGTTCCCATCGCGGCGCTGGCGAACCTGAGCCTGCACTACGTGGGCGTGAGCGGCAACCACGACGTCATCTGCGCCGACTACTTCGCGGCCTTCGGGCGGGCGCTCAACCGCTGCGCGGGAGCCGACTTCGTCTGCCCGCTCGCCAACGGCACCTTCGGCGACGTCAACAACATCGATACCACCCGCCCGCCGCGACAGAGTCGCTACGCCACCCATCAGATCGAGCGCGTCGCCAACGTGGTCGCAGGCGAGGCGTGGCGCGCGTGGAACGGTCTGCGTGAGGACGACTTCCGCGATGATGTGCCGCTGGGGGCCACGATCACTCGCGTGAACTTCGTGGCCCGCTGCCCGTCGGAGGAGGAGTTGGCCGAGGCGCAGGCGCTCTACGACAGGGGCGAGAAGTGGGAGGACAGTGAGTGGGTCTACGCGCGCGAGCTGGTGCTGTGCGCGGAGCTGCCGTCGGAGTGGACCGTGCCCATCCACGCCATGCGCATCGGCGACCTCGGCATCACCGGCCTGCCCGGTGAGGTGTTCACCGAGATCGGCCTCGATATCAAGCAGCGCTCACCCTTCGCGCAGACCATGAACATCGGCATCGCCAACGACACCGTGGGCTATGTCGCAACCGACCGCGCCCTCGATGAGGGCAGCTACGAGACGCGCCTGTGCCGGCATGTCCGCGCGCCCAGGGGCACCGCCAGGCTCTGGGCCGACACCGCCGTGGCCGGCCTGGAGTCGCTGTGACTCTCTCATCCTCACTCCCGGGAGGGGTCGCACCATGCGCACCATCGTGACCGCCGTCGCCGCGCTCATGCTCACCTCCGCCGCGCTGCTGCCTGTCGGCGTGGCGGGCGCCCAGACCATCGACATCGACCTGCTACACAACGGGGACTTCGAGGCTGGCGAGCAGCCCACGGGCTGGCGCGCCGATGCATGGGCGGGCGACGCCAGCGCCACCATCGATGCCGACGCTCACGCCGGCGAGCGCGCGCTGCGCCTGACCGCCGCGAGTGACGGCGCGACCCTCGTCGCCTCGCAGTCGGTGCCGCTGCTGAGCGCGACGGCGCCGCTGACCCTGAGCGGCTGGTGGCGCGGCGAGGTGACCCGGGGCACCGGCGCGCGCATCGTACTGCGCTGGCTCGACGCCGGGGGCGAGCAGCTCCGTGACGAGACGCCGCTGACCGCGGGCGGCCGGTTCGAGTGGCAGGCCTTCGAGGCGACCTTCGAGCCGCCCGCAGGGGCGGCGCGCGCCACGCTCTTCCTGGAGATCTGGGAGAGCCTGGGCAGCGTGTGGTACGACGACATCGCGGTCGCGCAGTCGATCGAGCCACCCGTGCCGGGCGGGTTCGTCACCGGGCGCACGCCCGAGGTGATCACCGTCGGCGTGTTCGACGCCAACGCGGCAGGCGGGCGCGGCTTCGGCGCGCAGGGCGTGCTCGATGCGCTGTCCGCTCTCGACGGCGTGAGCGCCGAGATGATCGCCGACGCCTCGCTGGCGACCCTCGGGCGCTTCGACATGGTGGTGCTGCCCAACGTGCACGCCTGGGGCGCAGGCGGGACGGCGGACGCCGTCGCCGATCACCCCGAGCTGGCGTGGATGTTCAGCCCGCGCGCGAGCGTCGCCGCGTGGGTGCGCATGGGCGGCGGGCTGATCCTCACTCATCAGTCGAACGGCTCGTCCGGGGCGCTGAGCCCGACCATCGTGCCGCAGGTCACGGACGTGCTCGACAAGACTACCGACACGCGCCCGACTGTCTTCGCCGACCACCCGGTGACCGCGGGCCTGCAGCCCTTCGACCCGACCTTCACCGACGCGCGCATCCTGCGGCCCGGCCCCGCCGCCGAGGCGCTCATGCGCAACGCGACGGGCGAGGTGCTGGCCGTCGCCGGAGAGGTGGGCGCGGGGTGTGTGGTGGGCATCGGCCTGTGCCCGGGCATCGACCCCGACGAGCAGCCGACCCAGGTCTCCGCCGGGGAGGCGCAGCTTCTCGCCAACGCGGTGCGCTGGGCGGCGGCCGATGACGTGGCCGACTACGCGCTGCTGGTCGCGCCCGACGTCGTCGAGCTGACCGACCCCGCCGATGACATCGAGCTGACGCTGACCGCCATCGCGGCAGCGGACGCCGCACCCGAGTTGATTACCGTCGAGGCCACGCTCCTGCAGGCCGACTTCGCGTCCGCCGCGCAGGTGGCGGCGGCGACCGCGCGCGTCCCGATGGGCGGGTCGGCGCAGGTGCGCCTCGAGGCCGGCGACCTGCAGGACGGCTCATACTACGTCGCGCTGCGGCCGGAGGGCACGGCGCGGCCGGAGGTGGTGGCGACCGTGCAGAATCATTCGGGCTTCGCGCGCTTCGCCGACACGCTGCCCAAGGCGAACTTCCGCTGGGCGTGCATGAACGTGCACGGCCCCGGCGGCCTGGGGACCGAGGCGGAGATCGCCGAGATGGCGCGGGCGGCGGCCGAGATGCACTTCGACGCCGTGCTCTACGCCGCCAAGCCGCCCAACGGCCTGCTCTACTACAACACGCAGATCGGCGAGAAGGCGCCCGGCTTCGAGGAGATCGACCCGCTGGCGCTGGCCGTGCAGTACTGCCACGCCGAGGGCCTGCAGCTCCTCGTGCAGTTCTGCACCTTCAGCGAGGGCAGCGCGAGCAGCCCCAGCGCGTTCATGCGCGAGCACCCCGAGTGGGCTGATTGGAACCCCGGCGACGGCCCGGACATCAGCCGACACCAGAACGGCGTCTTCGGCTGCCCGGACCGGCCCGAGGTGCGCGCCTACGAGCTGGCGCTGATGCGCGAGATGGCCGAGAACTACGACATCGACGGCTTCAGCTTCGACTACATCCGCTACAAGAACGACCGCTGGTGCGTGTGCCCGTACTCCCAGGAGCACTTCGCCCGCTGGTGGGAGGATCACCCGGAGCTGAGCGAGGCGCAGGCGCGGGCGCGTCACGCCGAGGAGCAGATCGTGAGCTTCACCTGGGAGGTGCGCGCGCTGCTCGATGAGGTCAGGCCCGACGCGATCCTCCACGGCTACTGCCACCCGACCTGGGCCAACCGCTTCCCGCTCAACTACCTTTCCTTCCGCGCATCGGCCCACTGGACGCAGCCGGGCCGGGGCGGGCCGTGGTCGCTGGAGCGCGTCTTCGAGCAGGCGCAGCGCAACGTGGAACTGGCCGACGACCACGTGCAGTTCATGGTCGCCGCGCCCATGGCCGATACCGGCTACGTGCCCTACCACAAGCCGCCGGAGCGCTTCCGGCGCGAGCTGCGCCTGATCTCGCACGCGGGCGCGCCCGCGGTCATGATCTACCTCTACAGCACGCTGCGGCAGTCGCCCGAGTTGCGCCGGGTAATCGCCGAGGAGCTGGCCGACTGACGCGACGGCGACGGGTGTCGGCCCGGCGGCCGCGTACCTGGATACCGAGAAGAGCTTCCGCCGCATCATCGGCTACCGGGACCTGTGGATGCTGCAAGCCGCTCTCAACGACGCCACGCAATTTGAGCAGGTGAGGGTGGCCTGAACGCCGCACTCCGAGAGAGCCGCGTCACTTCACACTGAAAACGGGACATACTCTGTGGTCTCTCTTGCTGATGTGTTGTCGGCGGGGCGATGGGCTGCTGCCAGCGCCACCGCGCGGCATAGGCCACCCAGTCGATGCGGTCGATCAGGCAGTTGTGTGGCAGCGCCAGCAGCCGCACCATCGCCTGCATGTTGCGCCCGGCGACGAAGCTGCGGCCCGGGCGGAAACGCCGCTTCGCCTCCTGGTCGTGGCGCTCGAAGATCGCGATCGTGCGCGGACGCATCGCCCGCTCCGGGTGGCGCAAGTACTCCACCTTCGCCATGAACCTGTCCCCCACGGACCCCACCGCATCGGGCTCGACGGGGCGCCAGCGCGCCATGAACCGCTCCAGCCGGCTGCGCGCCGCCGCCATCTCGTGGGCATACAAGTGCGCCCGGCTGCCCCCCGCCACACGCCAGAACGCCGCGTCGAGCGACAACGCCTGCGCTCGCCGATCCCCCAACCCGGCGTTGATGTCCACCTGCGCGAATGCCCCCAGCATCCGCGCCAGGCTCGACAGCCCCACCTGCACGCTCCGGCGTGCGATGCGCGAGCCCCTTCACGTGCAGCTCCACCGCGGTCAGATCAAGGTCGTGCCGGTGTCGCCTGCGCGCCGGCATCACCGCCGCGAAGTCCGCACACACGTTGTCCCCGCAGCGGCAGCGGATGCGGGGCACGCACCCCTCGCCACTCCCGTGCGGGATCGGGCCACCCCTTCCTTGGCGACCGCAGACGACGCGGTCGCAGGCAGGAGGGGACTTGCGCCACGTCGCGCAGGCCGCTCTCGTGGCGCAGGCTTCCAGCCTGCGGCCGTCATGCCCGCTCAGCGGACCCGCCGCCGCCGGCGCGCCAGGTAGGCCACCAGCGCCGGACCCAGCGGCCGATCGGTGATCATGAGCTGGTGGTCGATGCCGCGCGCCACGCAGCCGTCGCGGATGCGCTCGACGTGGGCCTGCAGCGCCTCCTGGTAGCGCGTGCGCACCTCGTCGGCGTCGGTGGCGAGGCGCTCGCCGGTCTCCAGGTCCTCGACTACCACCGGCCCGCGCAGGCCCAGCTCCACCTCCGCGCGGTCGAGCACCTGCAGGACGATCAGGTCGTGGCCGCGACTGCGCAGCAGCCCGAGGGCGCGCAGCAGCGCCGTCGCGTCGTCCAGCAGGTCGGACAGCAGCACGATCAGCCCGCGCCGGCGCAGGCCGCCGCCGACCTCAGCCAGCACCTCGGCCAGCGAGGTCTCGCCCCCCGCCCGCGCGACTTCCAGGGCGTCGAACACCTGCTGCAGATGCCCGCGGCGGCTGAGCGCCGGCAGGCGCGTGGTCACGCGCGTGTCGAAGGCGGTCAGGCCCACGCCGTCGCGCTGGCGCCACGCCAGGTAGGCCAGCCCGGCGGCGAGGTAGCCGGCGCAGGCGAGCTTGGTCACGCCGCGCTCGGGGAAGCCCATGGAACCGGAGGTGTCGAGCAGCAGGTGGATGGTCAGGTTGGTCTCGGCCTCGTACTGCTTGACGAAGAAGCGGTCGGTGCGCCCGTAGAGGCGCCAGTCGAGGTGGCGCAGCTCGTCGCCGTGCGTGTAGGCGCGGTGGTCGGCGAACTCGACCGAGGCGCCACGGAAATGGCTGCGATGGTGGCCCGAGTAGTGGCCCTCGACCATGGCGCGCGCACGCAGCTCCATGGAGGAGAGCGACGCGAGCAGCTCCGCGTCCACCGGTTGGGCGGCGTCGGTGCGCTCAGCCAAGCGTCAGTCGTCCTCGTCCCCGTGGCCTTCGAGCGCCTGCAGGCGCTCGATCTTCTCCGCCAGGGAATCGGGCGGCGTCTTGTCGGGGTGCTGCTCGAAGTAGTCCTGCGCGGCGGCGGCGATGCCCTCCTCGCCGAGCACCGAGCAGTGCACCTTGATGCTGGGCAGACCGCCCAGCTCCTCCACGACGTCGGCGTTGCCGATGGTCAGCGCGTCCGTGATGGTCTTGCCCTTCACCATCTCGGTCAGGATTGAGCTGACCGCGATCGCCGCGCCGCAGCCGAAGGTCTGGAAGCGAATGTCCTCGATGACGTCGGTGTCCTCGTTGATGCGCATGGTGATCTTCATGACGTCGCCGCAGCGCGGGTTACCGACCTCACCGACCGCGTTGGCGTCCTCGAGCACGCCGACGTTGCGCGGGTTCTCGAAGTGCTCCATGACCTTCTCGGAATACTGCATCTATCGCCAGCTCGCTTGGTGGCAGAATCGCGGGGCCGCAACGCGTCGCGCCGGTCGGATGATTATACCGCAAAGCGAACGCGGGCGGCAACCACGCGACGCGGCGCGGCTTGAGCAGCCGGGCAACCGCCGCGCGGCTGCGTCGCCGTTCTGGTCCCGCCTTCGGGCGGGATGAGCCCTGCCGACGCCGTGCGTACACTGACGACGACGCCCGGGTCGGGGTGAGGCCCGCCGCCTGCAAGACGACGACAGGCTACTGCGGTGGCGGCACCGGCAGCAGGCTCACCGGCTGAGGCGCCGGAGCGTGCTCGAGCATGCGGCGGGTGGCATCACGCAGATCGGGGTCGCCGATGCGTACCGTCGCCCGCGCGCGCGCGGCCGCGATCCACTCCTCGCGGGCCGAAGGCAGCTTGGCGCGGTCGATGCGCCCGCGCACTTCGTCGCGCACCTCCTCGAGCGGGCGGTAGCCTGCGTCGCGGCGGTCCTCGACCTGCACGATCACCCAGCCATCGGGGGCGTCGATCGGGCCCGACAGCTCGCCGGGCTGGAGCGCGAAGGCGGCGTCGGCGATGGGCTGTGCGTAGTCCTCGCGCTCGAACCAGCCCATCTCGCCGCCGCGGTTCCTGGTGGCCGGGTCCAGCGACAGCGCGCTCGCCAGGCCGGCGAAGTCCCCGCCCCGCTTCAGCGTGCCCAGAACCGCCTGCGCATCCGCCTCGCTGCCCAGCAACATCATGCGCGCCTTCACCTGCGCGCCCACGGCGTAGTCCTCGCGGTGCTCGGCGTAGAAGTCTTTGATCTCCTGCTCGTCGATAGTCATCGAGGCCCGCGCCAGCTTGTCGAGCAGCAGGTCGAGCAGCAGCATCTCGCGGAATTGCTCGTGCGTAAGGTCGCGACGCTCGAGCATCGCCTCGAGGTCGGCCTCCGAGCCCGCCTGCGCCCGCGCGCGCTCCATGCGCAGCTCCATCTCGTCGCCGGTCACGGTGATGCCCGCCTCCTCGGCGCCCTGGCGGATCAGCTCGGCGTCGATCATCTCCACCAGCGTCGCCGGCCCGCGCGCGAGGCGTAGCTCGCGCAGCAGGTCATCGGCGGTGATGGTCAGGTCATTGACGCGCGCGATGACCTGCCGGCGCTCGGAGGGCGTACAGGCGCCCAGCGCGAGCACCACCAGCGCGCCGGCGGCCAGCGCCGCGGCCACTACTGCGCGCGCGACTGTGCTGCGGTACGTCGGTGCGAACATGCTACTCATCACGTCCTTCGGGCTCCGCGATGATCGCGGGAATGCGCAGGAGCCTGCCGTTGTGTTCGTAGAAACAGGCTGAGCGGCCCTCGCCCTCGACCCAGTCGAGCAGCTCCTCGAGCAGCTCGTAGCCCCAGAAGTAGCCCGGGAGTTCGGCGCAGTAGTCGATCAGCACCGTGGACGCGCGCACCTCCACCCGGCCGCGCAGCGTCCGCTCGGGCGTGCGCACCTCGCGCACGATCAGCCGCTTGCCCAGCCTGGCCTCGATATCCGCAATGCGGCGGTCGATCTCCACGGTGGCCTCCGCTCAGGTCGGGACCGGCTCGGTCAGTTCGGTGTCATCGTGCCGGTAGGGTGGCGAGCACGCGCACAGGATCACCAGCGGCTGCGCGCCGATGGCGGTTACGCGATGCTCGACGCCCGGCGGGATCAGGCGCGCATCGCCGGGCGCGACCGGCTCGATGGCGCCGCCGATCTCCAGCGCACCCTCACCCGCCAGCACGTAGTAGATCTCCTCGGACTCGCGATGGCGATGGCGGATGGTGCTCTTCCCTGCATCAGTAACGGCGCGCGCGAGGCTGAGGTTCCTGGAGCCCTCGCGTTCGGGCCGGATCAGCTCCAGCACACGCGAGCCGTCGAGCGTCGTGTACTCTGCGCCGGAATGCTCTGTCACCATCTGCGCCCCTTTCGCCTCGACCCGCCCGCCTTTCCCATTGCCCATTCCCCATTGCCGGTGGTTCACCCCACCCATATCGGCGAACTCCACGCCATCTGGCCGTTGGCCTGGGTCACACGCACGTAGTACCAGTCGCCGCCGTCACCCTCGTCGGTGATGTCCAGCGACGCCTCGTACGAGGCGGGGGCGACCAGGCGCTCGATCTGCACGTTCTCGCTGGTGAAGGGCCCGGTGAACTCCGTCGCGGAGTTGCGCGCCAGCTCGCCCAGCGTGCGCTCGATGACGCGCGGCGCGGGCTCGATGACCTCGAGGCGCACCACCGCACTCTCGGGCCCGTCGAACTCGAAGAGCATGGCCTTGGTCGGGTCCTCGGCGAAGGCCTGCGCGCGCGAGGTGAACGACCGCCACTCGCACGAGCGCTCGCCGCGCGCCAGCACGCGATCGCGCCGCCGCTCCTCGTAGGGCCCCGCCTGCCAGGCGGGCACGACGCGCCGGATGCTCGCGCCGTCGAGGCTCAGCCGCAACCGCCAGTCGCAGGTGCGCGGCATCTCCAGCGTCGCCCACGGCCCCCAGCCGTAGCGCACCCGGCCGCGCATGCGCCCCGGCCACGGATCGAGTACCGGCCGCTGCCGGCCGAAGGCGCGCGCGATCGGCTCGCCGCCGCGCAGCAGCTCGACCATGGCGATCTCGTCCCAGCCGCGCACGCCCACCGTGATCTCGCGCGTGGCGGTCGCCGGCAGCTCGCTGCCCATGGGGGCGCCATTGAGGCTGAAGTCGATCTCAATGCGGTCGCCGCTGACCGCGTAGCAGCGGCGGGCGCGGATGGCGGCGAAGATCGCCTCGCGCGTCAGCTCCTCGGCGAGCACGGCCGCCAGGCCCTCGCCCCAGGCGCCCGGGTAGCCCAGGTGGTCGTCGGTGGAGGCCACGCAGCCCAGGCGCAGGCCCTGGGCGAGCGCCCACTGCCAGGTGCTGTCGGTGGCGCGCCCGCCCATGGAGTGGCGGATGTAGTCGTGCAGGCCGCGATCGCGCTCGGCGCCGCCGTGCTCGGAGAGCACCTCGGCGATCGGCGACAGCTCCGCATCCACGTGCTCCCAGAGCTGGCCGCGCCACAGGCGCGGGTAGGCCGGATGGTGCGGGATGAGCAGCGCGCCCGCCGCGCGCGCGTAGGCCTTCAGCCCGTCGAGCGTGGCGAAGTAACGCAGCTCTCCGGCGTCATCGGGGAAGAGGATGTGGTAGTCGCCCCACGCGCTGGAGTGGAACTCCCAGCCCAGGAAGCAGGCGAACTCGCCGGGGCGGTTGGCGGCGCGGGTCATGCGCTTGACCTCGGGCCAGGCGCGCTTCATCACCGCGAAGCCGTTGACCCACTTCAGGTGCGCGTCCTGGGGCATGACCGGCATGTCGGGCCACTGCGAGTGCCCGGTGTGGGCGAAGAAGTCGAGGTGCTCGCGTGCGATCTCGAACGAGCGCGCCAGGGACCCCTGCGCGTAGCCGACGGCATTGTGGTTGTGAAGGTCACCCCAGTAGATGGTGTGGCTCATGGCGATCTCCTGTGTCCGCGGAGGGTTGCCCCGGGCCCGCGCCGACGCGCGCGGCGGGCCGGGAGCCGTGGCCCCGGCCCGCATGGTCGTCCACGGGTGGTCCGGTTACTCGACGTTCAGGCCCGAGATATACGCCTCCAGCTCCGCCTGCAGCCCGTTGCGCTGCTCCTTCAGAGTCGCGATCTCGGTGCGGATCTTGTCGAACTCGTCCTCCTGCTCCGCGAACTTGGTCACGTAGCGCTGGTAAAGCTCGCTGTCGTGGTCGAGCTGCTCCATGTTCTGTCGGATGCGGTCCTGCTCCTCGCCGATCTGGGTCAGGCGCGCCTCCCTGTCGGCGATCTGCTGATCGACCGCCGCGATCTGGCGCTTCATCTCGATGACCTTCTGCAGCGCGGCCTTGACCTCGTCGGAGATGGTCTGCGCGCGCAGGTAGATGGCGATGCGGTCGAGGCTCTCGCTGGTCAGCGCGATCTGCTCGACCAGCGGGTGCTCCTCGCGCACGGTGAGCGTCTCAGTCTCACCCGCGGGCACCTCAACCCGGAGGCGGTAGAGGGTGCGCGTGGTCTCCTCGGCCTCGGCGGGCTCGACCAGCTCCCAGTCCTCGCGCCGCGGGTGCTCAATGAGCACCGTGCGCGCCTCGTCGGCGCGGCTCTTGATGGTGTACTCGACCTCCGAAGTCTCCTTGAGCGTGACCGAGAGCACGCCGCGCACGATCTTCATGCCCTCCTGCAGGCGCGTGCCGCGCTTGTGCTCCGGAGAGACCTCGATGCCCAGGTCGGCGGCGTAGCTGACCAGGCGCTCGTCATCGGGGCCGAGGTCGTCGATGAGCGCGTCGCCGGCGTAGGCGCCGCCCTCGAAGACCGTGATGGCGCCGCCCATGAGCGCGAGGCCGGTGGTGTTGGTGATGCGCAGGCCGTGCAGCGGATGCACGGAGTTGTCCTCGGGGTTGTAGATGGACAGCTTCTCGGTCTCGATGGGCTGGTTGACGATGGGGATCATCGCCGAGCCCTGACGGTTGATGGAGATCGGCTGGCTGATGGCATAGTGGAACATCTCGCCGACCTCTTCGCCCGCGGCGGCGGCCGCGATGCCCATGCCGGACAGCGCGTCGGCGGCCATCATGCCCCCGCCCATGCCGCCGGCCCCCCCCACGCCCATCGCGACGGCTCCGGGCGGCGCGGGCGCCGCGCGTGCCAGCTCGCGGCGCGCGCCGGTCGCCTCGCCCATCTCCTCCGGCTCCGCCTCGAGTAGCGCACCCTCGTAGCTCTTGGGGCGGGCGGCGATCTGCACGCTCACCGGCACCTCGGGCCGCGGCACGTAGATGGGCTCGTAGAGGTCCTGGGTGAAGCTGATGGGCCGGCCCGAGACCAGCGCCAGGCTCACGCCCTCCCAGTCCTCATCGGTGGTGTTCTCGACGATCGCCCAGCCCTGCAGGAAGCTCTCGCCCTCATCCGCGACCAGCCGGTAGCTGGTCTTCCACACAGGCGTCTCGAGCAGATAGCCCACCGACACGGTGCGCGCGCCCTCGCCGTTGAAGTGCAGCTCCACCTGGCGCTTGGAGACGTCGCGGTTGGCGGCGATGGCGGCCAGGGCCTTCATCAGATCGCCGGAGAGTTCCTCGCTGAGCAGCTCCACGTTCTCGATGTGCCACACGGGGACTTGCCTCACACCGGCGTCGGTGACGATGTTGACGACCTCGAAGCGCACCACCTGGTCATCGACCGACTTCTCCTGCCACTCGGTGCCCAGGACCACGCCGCGGACCGGACCCTCCGAGGTGTCGATGGCCACCTCGGCGCCGCGCAGGCGCGACAGGATCTCGCCCAGCGACGGCTCATCGGCGATGTCCACCGCGAACGAGCGCAGCGTGCGCTCGAGCGGGTCGCGTGGCGCGTAGGTCACCGGGCCGATGGTACCGCCGCCCTGGTCCTGCAGCACCATCGACTTGAGGATGTCGTTGATCTGGTCGGAGCGGAAGGACATCGTCACCGTCTGGTTGTCATGGACCAGTCCCTGGTGCTCGAAGAAGCCCACGCCGCTGGTGAACAGCACGACGTGGCGCAGGGGCAGGTCCCCCGCGTTCGCGGCCCCCGCTGCCATGGTCATCATCACCACACCCGTCAGAATCAGGATCAACCTCATCATTCGACCTCCCTGGGTCAGCTACCAGCTACCAGCTTCCAGCTACCGGCCAACGGCGGGCGCGCCCGGCGAGCCCCGGCGATCCGGCCGGCGACGCGTGCCCATGCCGTCGCCATCCCCGGTTCCCGGTTCGCGGTCCTCGCTGTTCCCCATGCCCGGCGGTTACTTCACCGCCGCCAGCACATTCGCGGCGCTGGCGACATAGAGCAGACCATCGGCCTCGGTGTCGGAGATCCACTCGGGCGCGTCCTGCTCCTCCATCAGGTCGATGCAGTCCTCCAGCAGCGTCACCGCGGTATCGTGGTCGTAGCGGTCGAGCACCATCGCCGCCCAGCCGGCGGCGGTCGGCCAGTAGCCGCCGTTCTGGTAGCGCCCCGGCGGGTAGTCGGCCAGCATGCGCTCCCAGTACTCAGGCGCGGGCAGGTGGCGCACGCAGCCGCGCAGGAAGCAGGCGTCGTAGTGGTCGAACAGCCACCGCCCGATCTGCACCGTCTGTGACTTGCTCACCGCACGCACCACGCCGGCGTAGGCGCTGCCCCACACGTCGATCTGCTCGCAGTCCACCGTCGCCGCCCGCAGCATGCCGTCGCGCTCATGGCGGAACGCCGGCAGCGTGCGCCCGGTGTGCTCCGCCGCCTCGAACCATGCATGTGCGCCGTCATGGTCCTGCACGCGCTGGCACAGCTTCGCCAGCACCATGCACGCCTCCCAGTAGAGCAGCGACGAGAACAGCACCTCGCCGGTCTTGCCGACCGTGTCGGTGAAGCCGTAGCCCGAGTGCGGGCGCGTCGGGTCGATGGTCACCAGGTGGTCCTCGGACAGCGGCACGGTCTCCATCGCGTCCATGAGCGCGTCGGCGTGACGGATGAACAGCTCCCAGTCGCCGGTCAGGTCCGTGTACGCATCCACCAGCTTGACCGCGAAGGCGGCGTTGTCGGTGGGCGGCCGGTCGAGCGTGGGTGTGCTCTCGTTGACCACATAGACCACGCGCCCGTCGGGCTCGACGCGATTGGGCATGAGCCCATCCTCGCGCCGCCGGACCATCAGGTAGTCGATGGCGGCCGCGATCTCCTCGGGCGGGATCAGCCGCCCCGCGCCCTCGACCGCGTAGCAGAAGTCGCGCGTGTACATGCCCGAGTACTTGCCCGAGCCCGCGGGCGTAAACAGCCAGGTGCCGTCGTGGGCCTGCACGCGCGCACTCTCCAGACAGCGCCGCGCGATCCCCTCCAGGCGCTCCACTTGAGCCTTCTCGATGGGAACGGGTCGCAGGAAGTGCTTCATCGAGGCGTCAGTCATCCTTCCGCGTGGCAGGTCGGGAAGCGTCCCCGCTCACAGGCCTTGACGGACGGCGGGGCCGGCAGGTTCCCGTCAACCCACCTGCAGCGCACCGACCAGGTCGGTGATGCGCGCGACGCCGTGGCGGCGGCAGTGGTCCGCCAGGCCGTCGATCACCGCGGCCATGGCGCTGGGCTCGACGAAGTTCATGGTGCCGACCGCGACCGCCGTCGCGCCGGCCAGGATGAACTCAAGCGCATCGCGCGCGTTCGCGATGCCGCCCATGCCGATGATCGGCAGGTCGACCGCCCGCGCTACCTCATGCACCATCCGTACCGCGATCGGCCGGATAGCCGGCCCCGACAGGCCGCCGGTGACGTTGCCCAGATGCGGGCGGCGGCGCTCGGTGTCGATGCTCATCCCCACCAGCGTGTTGATCAGCGACAGCGCGTGCGCGCCCCCCTCGGCCGCCGCGCGGGCGATGCTGGTGATGTCGGTGACGTTGGGCGAAAGCTTGACGATCACCGGGCGGTCGCAGGCATCCACCACCGCCGCCGTCAGCCTGCCGGTCAGGTCGCAGTCCACGCCGAAGTACATGCCCTCCTCCTGCACGTTCGGGCACGACACGTTGACCTCGAGCGCGGCCACGCCATCGACGCACAGCATCTGCGCCACGCGCACGAACTCCTCGACGCTGCGCCCGGAGATGTTGACGATGACCGGGACGCCCACGCCGCGCAGGGCCGGCAGCTTGTCCCGGATGAACACCTCGACGCCCGGGTTCTGCAGGCCGATGGCGTTGAGCATCCCGGCCGGGGTCTCGCGCACCCGCGGCGGTGGGTTGCCGAGGCGCTCCTCGAGCGTGACCGCCTTGGTGACGATCGCGCCCAGGATCGACAGGTCGAGATAGGGTTCGTACTCCATGCCGTAGCCGAAGGTGCCGGACGCGGACATGACCGGGTTCTGCAGGCGCACGCCGGCGATCTCGACGGACAGGTCCGGTGCGCTCATGGCCCGACCATCCTCTCCCAGTCGATCTCCTCCGCGCCGAACACCGGGCCCTCGGTGCACACCCGCACGTAGCCGCCCGCGGTCGCCGGGACCGCACAGCCCAGGCAGGCGCCCACGCCGCAGCCCATCCACTGCTCCATCGAGACCTGACACGGGACCTCGGCCTGCGCGCAGATGCCCGCGACCACCGCCAGCATCGCGTCCGGGCCGCAGGCGTAGACCATGTCGGGCCGCGAGCGCTCGATCTCGGGGGCGAGCGCGTCGGTGACCAGGCCCTGGTCGCCCGCCGAGCCGTCCTCGGTTACGGCCGTGAACTCCTCGCAGCGGGCGGCGAACTCGGTCCAGCATACCAGCGCATCCTGGGTGCCACCGCCGAACAGCGCGCGCACGTAGGGCCGCGGGTGGGCGCTGCGCAGGTGGTCGGCGAGGAAGATCAGCGGCGCCACGCCCACGCCGCCGGCGACCAGCAGCACGTTGGCCTCTCCCGCGGGCGCCCCCCAGCCGTTGCCCAGCGGTCCGAGCAGGTCGTAGCGCGTGCCCGCCTGGTGGGTGGCGATGATCTCGGTGCCGCGCCCGACCGCGCGCACCAGCAGTTGCACCTCGCCGGTCGCGGGCTGGGCGAGCATCACCGAGAACGGGCGGCGCAGCAGGGGGTCGGTGCCGTCGCCGACGCGCAGGTGGACGAACTGGCCGGGGGCGGATGCCTCGGCGACTTCGGGGCAGTCGGTGTGCAGCAGGTAGTGTCCTGGCGCGACCTCCTCGCGCAGCATCAGGGTCGCGAGCGCTCTTGCCATGGCGTCACCTCCGGGCGCGCGCTGCAATTCGCGAGCCATTATAGCACACGGCCCCACGCGGCGCATGGCCGCCCGGCACGAAACGCTGCCGCCCCGGCGCGGGGACGGCAGCGGAGAACTCCCGGCCAATCAGTGGCCTACGGCTCCGGCGGTGGCTCCTCCTCGATGACGAATGTGAAATCGCCGCCATTCACCTGGCTGTGCGCGCCGGGCCCAACATGAGTGAAGTGGTCTTGCGGCAAGACCTGCGCGCAGTCATTGGGGTAGGTGACGTTGTGGTTGTATGTCGTTCCCTGATACGTTGCCCTGAGGACGAAGTCGCCTACCGGCAGCGAGCCCGCCACAGGGCTGACAGAGTAGGTGTAGGAGCCGTCCTGGTTCTGGGTCGTGCCTACGACTTCATTCGCGTTCTCCACTGCCTCCCCATTCTCAAGCAGGACGAGGGTAACGCCGTAGGGATTCCCTGGGATGACCTCGCCGAGTTCGTTCTTGAACCAGACCTTCCCGCCGATGGGCCAGTGCGTCCACACGTGCGCATGCTCGACCTTGATGGTGTGTATGACGACGACGCTGTCAAACTCGTAGTCGCAAGCGCCCTCCGGCCCCGACCCGATCACACGCACTACCCATTCGCCGGGATCTATGCCGGTGAAGGTCGCTTTGCCCTCACCGTCTGTGGTCGTCCAGTCCTTGTTCGTGGGCTCGTCGGGCGGCCAGATCTCCACGATCGCGAAAGTCGGCGTCCCCGCCCCGCCCTGTGTCATATCGAGCACGCTCACCACCAGTTGGGTGGGGGCTGGGGGTGGTGGGTCTTCCCACGTGCAGCCGACCTTGATCCCGACGGTGACGTTGCCGTCAGCGTCCATGTCGGCATGAACGTCGATGTTCCACGCGAGCGTGTACACCTGGCCTGCGGTGAAGGTGCCGCTCGCCGTCAGCGTCGAGGCGGGCGGATCAGCGGTCGCCTCGTCCACGATCTCGTCCTCTGGGTCCACAATCGTGACTGCTGCGACGCGGTCGCCCTCGGTGTCATCGAGCGTCACCTCGAAATCGTACTCCTCGTCGGCCACCAACTCCCAGTCTCCTGTTGGTTCTTCTTCCTCAGCTACGAGGTCCAGCGTCGTGTTGTAGTACTGGCCCGTGTCGTTGTCGCGGAAGAGCCCGGAGATCGTGGCGCTGACCTCCTGGCCGCCCAACTGCGCGTCCGCAACCAGCACACTGGCCAACAGCACGGAGGCAACACACATCGTGCGCTGCATGAGCTTCATGTCTCGTCCCCTCCTGGCGGGCAGTGCGGGTTACTAGTGCAGCGTCCAGAAAATGGTTGTACAGGATGCAAGGTTTGCCGTGCGGATGTGGAATAGGCATCTGTTGGCGATGTCAGATCGCGGGAGTGTTAGCAGATGCCCCTTC
>JALGVA010000105.1 GCA_029820295.1 Candidatus Zipacnadia bacterium | reverse complement strand
TTCAGCGCACCCGGCGCCACTCGCCGATCATCACGTCCACGCGCCGCAGGGCGTCATCGCTCTCATCGCGGATGTTGTCGACCGGCGAGAGTATCGTACCCACCGGTCCCAGCTCCGCCAGCGCCTGCCGCACCGCTGCGCGGATGTCATCGTCGGAGCCCATCTCGACGGTCACGAAGCCGTTGACCCCGCCCCACAGCGCCATGCGGTCGCCGACCTTCGCCCGCATCGTCGCCATGTCGGTGCCGACGCCCTCGACCGGATCGACGCCGATGATCACATCCACGCCCGCGTCGAGCAGCATGTCGAGGATGCCCATGGTGCCGCTGGTCGAGATGTAGCCGAACTTCGCCCCTGCCGCGTGCGCGATCTCGGCCTCGCGCCGCACGCACGGGAGGATGAAGCGCCGCCACTGCGCCGGCGTCCAGAAGTCGGTCCCCTCGTACCAGGCGCGGCGGATGAACAGGTCCACGCCCACCTCCAGCACCGCCCGCATGCGCTGCACGTTCCAGTCGTGGAGCATCACCGCCAGTTCCTCCACCAGGTCCGGCTCATCGTGGGCGAGGAAGACCAGCTCCTTCTGCCCGCACAGCCACGCCCCGGCTTCGAGGCCCACGCCCATGCCGCCCGAGACCGGCAGGTCCAGCTCCGCCGCGAACGCCTTGGCCGCGCGCGCGTGTTCGTGAAAGCGCGCAACATCATCGGGATGGGGCGCGATCAGCAGATGCTGCAGCGCCGCGAGGTCGTCGCGCGTGGCGATGGGGAACGTGCGCGCGCGGGGGATCAGGTAGTCGTCCATGAGCGGCACGTGGCCGGGGTAGGGCCAGTCCTCGGTCTCGATCACCTCGGTCTTGAGCGTCCCGTCGGGTGTGACGTACTCCTTATGCAGCACATCCGGCCCGCCGGCCACCTCCTCGCGCCACTGCCGCACCTCGACCTCGGGAGCGTAGTGGATGTCAATGCCGGGCAGGTCGCGGTGTTCGGGGTTGCGTGCCGAGGCCCACGACGCGGTCGCCACCACCGGGTCGAGGCCCATCTCGACCTGCCGCCGCACGAACTCCTCATCGCTCGCGCACCGGCTGCGCAGTGCCGCGAAGATCATGAAGCTGCAGGGGACGTAGTCCACCTCGCGGCACTCCAGCGCCGCCAGCATCCGTTCGCGACTGGTCATCCCGCCCACCTCCCACCGCCGTTCGTGGCACAGGCGTCCTCGCGCGTGCGCCGCTGCCGTCTGCCGTTGCTGGTAGCTGGTGGCTGGCAGCTCGCAGCTTCCCGCTACCAGGTCCGCGTATCCTCCACCGCCACCCACGTCCCGCCCTCGGCGATCGACTGCTGGCTCGCCAACCCCGGCAGCGTCATGTCCATCGCCTCGTGGATGCCGATCGGCGGCGCGGCGTCGTTCGCGATTCCATCCACGAAGTCGTTGATCTCCCAGTAGTCGCCGCCGCCGTGCCCGGCCTGCAGCGCCTCCTCGGGCGGATTGAGCCACTCCTCGCTCAGGAACTCCTCGGCCAGGTCCTCCAGCGGCTCCCACTCGACCTTCTCAGGCGAGCGCGAACGCAGCCAGATCTTGGGCTGATCGGTCAGCCCGCGCGCGGACTCGTAGGCGCCGTCGGTGCCCTGCAGCGCGTACCAGGTCATATTGTGCGGGCGGTCGGAGAGCATGTCGAGGCGCAGCGTGATCAGGCCGCCGCCGGAGGTGCGGCACAGCGTCATGATGCTGTCCTCCTGCTCATAGCGATCGCCGCGCGGGTCGAGGTAGTGGTGCCCGCTGCCCGCGCACATCACCGCGGTCACTCGTTCGCCCATCCACTGCAGGCACGGGCCGAGCGAGTGTGTCGGGTAGGTGTTGCCGTTGATCCCCGTCTGCCAGCGCCGCCGCCAGGTGGTGATCTCGTTGAGGCCCTTGAGCTCGTGGATGTAGCCGCCTTCGGCGAAGTACATCTCGCCGAACAGCCCCCGTCGTGCGATCTCCTTCACGATCACGTTCGGCCGTATGTAGGTGTAGTTCTCGGCCATCATGTAGGTGGCGCGGCTGCGCTTCGCGGCGCGCACCAGCTCGCGGCACTGCTCGTAGGAGACGCCCGCGGGGACCTCGCTGAGCACATGGATGTCGCGCTCAAGCGCCATGACCGCCTGCGGCACGTGCAGCGGCATGGGCGTGGCGACGATGACCGCATCGACCTCGCCGGAGTCGATCATCGCCTCGTCGCGCGTGAAGGTCAGCGACAGCTCCAGCTCGGCCGCCGATTCGGCGAGCTTCTCCTCCTGGATATCGCACAGCGCCACCAGCTTCGCCCGCGGGTGCGCCTGCAGTGCCCGCACGAAGCTCGACCCGCGCCTGACCGCGCCGATGATCCCGAAGCGTATCTGTCCGTCGCTCATGTCGCCAACTCCTGTCCGTGCCCTCTGGCTGTCGCCGTCGTCCTTCCGTGGCACGAGTAGTCCCGCCCGTGCGCCGTGCATCATCACGACGTCCCGCTCCCCCTGCCCGCACTGCCACCACCCTCACTGCGCCTCCATCCCCACCGCCACATCTCAAGTTCTTCGCGGGAGGGGGGGCCGGGGGAGGGCTTCTTCCAGGAAGAAGCCCTCCCCCGCAAGCCGTTTCTCCTTCGTCGTCTCACACGATCGCGAACCCTATCCCCAGCATCTGCGCCATCCGCCCGGCCAGGTCGACCTCGTCACCCATGCACATCGCCAGGTGATGCGTGCCGCCCAGCTCCGAGTAGCGCTGCAGAAAGCCGCGCAGGTCGCGGTCCACCGGCCGCAGCCAGAAGTGCGGCACGTCCGGGAAGCCCGGCACCGGCCCGCGGTCGAGCACCTCGACGCGCGCCGCAATCATATCGAAGCCGTCGTGCGGCGCGGGGGCCAGGTTCACCAGCGTCGCGGCGCCCGGCTCCAGCTTCGGGACGGAGACCGCCGGGTTCCCGACCGTGCTGAAGGCGTACTGCTTCTCCACCAGCTTCGTGTCGCCGCAGGCGAGCGCCAGGTTGCACTCGCCCATGTGGCTCATGAACACGGTGCCCTCGGCCCAGTCGGGGCAGAACATCTCGGTGAAGGTGACCCGGCAGCCCGCCCGCCCGAGCGCGCCCACCAGCCCCGCGGTCAACGCGTCGGCTTCACCGGCGTAGCCCAGCCCACGCGCCATGGCCTTGGAGGCTTCGAGGAAGGGGACGGTGCCGACGCCACTCTCGCCGGTGAAGGAGGCGAAGTTGAACGAGAACGCGCCCGCTTGGACCTCGTCGATCATCCGCCGCACGCCCAGCCCCACGCGGTTGGTGCGCGCCAGCACATCTTCGGACACGCCGCTGAGGTTGAAGCGCTCTGCGTCCGCGGCGCATTCGGCGGCGACCTCCTCCTCGGGGACCTGCGCGGCCGCCTGCGCCAGGGCCTCGACGGTCGCCCGGTGGCTCTCGATGCCGAGCCGCCGGCGCATGACCTCCTCGGGTGCGGCGAAGTCGCCCATGCCCGCGAACGGATCGCCCAGCACGAGCACGCGCATGGTACGCAGCGCGCGCGTGGCCTGAGCCGCGCGCGCGGCGGTCACCACGTCGGCGATGAAGGCCGGATCATCGACGTGGCCGACCGCGAGCAGGTAGGGGCGCTCGTGGCGGCGCAGCGTGCAGGCCAGGTCCTGCACGCCGTGGATGCCGTGGTTGCGGAACATGTCCGCGCCGGTGGCGTCCGCGCCGAAGCGCTCCGCCGGGGTGGTGTCGAGCAGCAGCAGCGGGACATGGGCCGCGCACAGCGCACCGATGGCCTCCATCGACGGCGAGTAGGCCAGGTGCAGCGTGGCCAGCAGCTCGACCTCCCGGTGCATCATGTCCGTGACCGCGGCCTCGACCTCGTGCCGGAGGCACGCGATCGGGGCGCGCTCGACGCGCAGCCCGGCGCCCTCGAGCGTCCCGGCGACGCGGTCGGCGAAGGCCTGCATCTCCGGCCGCGCCTCCGGCCGCACCTCGTCGTAGAGCGCGATGTAGAGCGGCAGCAGTCCCACATACGGCGCATCACGCATCAGGGCACCTCCGGGTGGAGCTGTCAGCTACCAGCAGCCAGCTACCAGCAAGCAGCTCACGGCTTCGCGCGATCGTTGCGTTCCCGGCCTATCCGTGCGACGGACGTTCGCGAAGCGAACCCCGCAACAGGGACCGCGCAGCGGTCCTCCGGGCGCTCCTCGCCCGTCGGTCGTCTGCCGTGCGCCGTCAGGCCGTTGCCGTTGTGCCCCCGGCGCCCTCGCCGGGGGGCCCGCAAGGGCCACTGCCGTGGCCGTTCCCGCCGTCGCCGCCGTTGCCGTCGTTACCTTCTTTGCCGCCGTCAGCCCAGCGCCCCCGGGTACATGCGCTCCATCGCGTCGCGATAGGCCGCGTAGGCGGCGTCGTATGCCTGCGCCATGTCCTCGCGCGGGTCGAGCCGCTTCGCCGTGCGGTAGAAGCGGCGCGCGCCGACCTCGATAGACTCCAGCCGCCCGGCCGCGACGCCGCCGAAGATCGCCGCACCCAGCACCGCCGCTTCGGCGCAGGCGGGGATCGCGATGGGCAGCCGCACCACATCCGCCATCGCCTGCATCCACCAGTCCGACCGGGCCGCGCCGCCCAGCATGCGCAGCTCCGTGGCCTCCTGCGCCACGGCCGCGGTCAGCGCCAGCGCGTCGCGCGCGCAGAAGCACACGGCCTCGACCACCGACCGCACCAGGTGTCCGCGCGTGTGCCCGAGCGTCAGCCCGACGAAGCCGCCGCGCACATCGCTGCGGAAAGTCGGCGTCGCGGTGCCTGAGAAATGCGGCAGGCACACCAGGCCGTCGCAGCCCACCGGTGCCTGCTCGGCCTCGGCCAGCAGCGCCTCGTAGTCGCCCGCGGCCAGCAGCTCGCGCAGCCAGGTCAGCACCACGCCCGAGGTCTTCGCGTAGTTGAGCACATACCACAGCCCCGGCACCGGGTGCTTGCCCCAGTTCATGCCGTCGGGCATCGCATCCGGGACCTGCGCCAGCGTCGCGATGATCGCCATGGCCGTGCCCGCCGTGCCCGAGGCCAGCCCCGGCTCGACGTTCCCCGCGCCCACCGCGCCGTTGAGCTGGTCGTTGGAGCCCAGCGCGACCGGCGCGCCGGCCTCCAGGCCCATCTCCCGCGCCGCCGCCGCGGTCAGCTCTCCGATGGGCTCGCCCGGCCGTCCCAGCGGGCTCAGCCACTCGCGCGGCACACCGACTGCGTCGAGGCCCGCCGGCCACCAGTCATCGACGGTGCGATCGACCAGCCCGGTGCTCCCCGCGTTGCACAGGTCGAGGCGCAGCTTCTCGGTCATCAGCAGGCCAAGGTAATCGGGCAGCATCACCAGGTGGCGCGTGGCCGCCCACGTCTCCGGCTCGTGTTCGCGCAGCCACAGCATCTTCGGCGCCGAGTCGATGGCGTTGAAGGCGGGCACGCCGCGCCGGCGTCGCAGCTCGTCGGCGTCGAACATGGCGCTGAGCCGCCGCGCCTGTTCCTCAGCACGCGTGTCCAGCCAGACGATCGCCGGGCGCAGCGGCCGCCGGCGGCCGTCCAGCGGCACGAAGGTCTGGCCCTGACTCGACAGCCCGATCCCCACCACGCGGGCCCCGCCCGCCTGCGCCCGGGCCGCGCGCGTGGCGTCCACGGCGGCGCGCCAGTATTCGCGGGCGTCCAGCTCGAGCCAGTCGGGATGCGGCGCCACCGGCGTGTACTCGGCGCGCGTCACGCCCAGCGTCTCGCCACTGTCGGCGTCGAACACGCCCACCTTGACCGCGGTGGTGCCCAGGTCCAGGCCCATGAGCGCGTCGCGCGCCATCACCAGCGCTCCTTACGCGCGAGCACCCGGTCCACCAGCCGCCGCGCGTTGCCGTGGAAGACCGCCTCGATCTCGGCGTCGCCCCAGCCCAGCGCGAGGATGGTGTCGAGGCACGCGGCCATGGCCTCGTAAAGCGACAGCGTGTAGGTGGCCTCGACCTCGGGCGGCTGGCGGTCGGTGTTCCACGAGTAGTCGCCGCTGGTCAGGTTGATGTAGCGGTCGCCCTCCCACCGCCGCCGCCCGCGCATATAGAACACCGGCTGGTCGGAGGCCCACATGATGCGCTCCGGGCCAAAGCGGTCGAGGGCCAGCGCGTGCACCGCCGGATTGAGCACCGCCGAGTTGTCGAAGAGGATGCCCGGGTCATCGGCCAGCGGCGGGAAGCCCTCGCGGGCGTAGCGCCCGGCGTAGGAGCGGCCCAGGTGCGCGATGACCAGCACAATGTTCGGGTAGCGCCGGCGGATCTCGAGGATCTCGCTGATGTTGGCGGGGTCGGCGAGACGCTCCCTGCGCGGCAGGTGCAGCGTCAGCCAGCCGCCGAGGCCATCGAGCAGCTCGAGGTGCTCGTGCGGGAGGAACTCGAAGACGCTCAGGTCCCCGCCCTCGAAGCCCTGCAGCAGCCGCTCGTAGGGCTTGACGCCGATGATCGCCGGCCGGCGCAACTCCTCGAGCAGCCGCTCGGCGCTCCAGTGCGGCGGGTTCAGCGCCAGGCCCACGGAGCCGCTGCCCGCGAGCGCCTCCGACACATATGCGTTCGCCGCCGCGCAATCGCAGTTGGTCGCCGGCATCCCGAAGGCCAGCATCTCCACCTCACGCCCCGGGAACATGATCTCGTAGCCCAGCCGCGCCTGCTCGACCGATTCAGGCCCGGCAATCTCCTCGGGGAAGGCCCCGCGCCTGAAGGGCTCGCGCGCCGGGTCCAGGTGCTCGGGAAGCTGCACATGCCGGTGGGCGTCGAACAGCCTTACCGGCAGCCGTGCCGCCAGGCGCTCCTCGAAGAACCGCCGGTCCACGTCCGTGTACTCGAAGTAGGGATGCTCCATCGGGTCCTCCCGCCGTCAGCGGTCCGCCAGCAGCCCCCGCAGCGCCTCCGCCGTCCACGCCACCACCTGCTCATCCAGCGGCAGCGCGAACTTCGTCAGGATGGTGCTGTGGCCCTCGTGGTAGGCGTGCGCGCGTAGCCACAGGCCGCGCTCGACCGCCCGCCGGTGGAAGTCCAGGCACTCCTCGCGGTCGCGGAACTTCAGCCCCGACATGTGCCCGATGCCGCGCGCCTCGACCAGCGTGCGCGGGAACTCGTCGGCGAGTGCCATCAGCGCCTCGTGCCACGCCGCGCCCATGCGCTCGATCTGCTCGGCCTCGCATTCGATCAGGGCGATGCAGCCCAGCGCCAGGTAGGCCGCCAGCGCCGCGTTCCCGTTGGTGCTGATCGCGTCATACTGCTCGAGCACATCCAGCTTCCCGCGGTAGACCAGCGCGGACAGCGGGTGGAAGCCCGCCGTCATCCCCTTGCCCAGCACGATGAAGTCCGGCTGCAGACCGATGCGCACGCAGTAGATGACCTCCGGGAACCAGAAGCCGGTCTGAATCTCGTCGATGGCCATGAGCGCGCCGGTCTCGTCGCACAACTGCCGCGCGAGGTGCAGGTAGTCGGGCTCGATGACGATCGCCTCGCGGTTCATCATCACCGGCTCGGCCCAGAACCCGGCGATGCGCTCGCCATGCTCGGCGAAGGTCGCCGACAGCTCGTCGGGGTCATTGGGTTGCACTGCCACGATCTCGACGTTGCAGAAGTACTCCGGCCACATGCCGCGCAGGCGCTGAGCGAACAGGTCGGTGCCGTGGTAGTTGCCGTCGAGCACCACGAACACCGGCGCGTCGGGCGCCTCGTGGTTGACCAGCATCATCTTCATCGCCGCCGCGCACGCCACCGTCCCCGTCGCCACGCCCGCCAGCACCGTGTTCAGGCTGTCGGGGTCATCGTGCAGTTCGGACAGCTCGCGGCCCGGGTTGGCCAGCTCCACCAGCTTCTGCGTAAGGCGTTTCACGGGCGCCGACGGGATGTTCGAGTGGTTGTCCCAGACGATGCCGCGCTCGATGCCGTCGCGCAGCAGCATGGTCAGCTCGGGGTGCTCGTAGCCCCAGGTCATCTGGTAGTGGCCGCCGGTGCAGTCGAGGAAGAGCTGGCGCTGCTCGGTCAGGTAGAACAGGCCGTTGCCCACCAGCAGGTCCTCGGGGGCGTCGGTGACGCAGCGGCCGTAGGAGCGCTGGAACCAACGCTTGTCGGGGGCGGCGCAGGTGGGCACTTCGTCGATGATGTCGCCCACGCGCTGCAGCAGCGCGGCATGGGCGCTGTCGCGCAGATAGTGTCGGCCGCTCGCCATGGTCGTCGCCAGGCATCCGCCCGGATCGCCCATCAGCGCGTCGAAGCTCAGCTCCATCTCGCCATCTCCCTGCGGCGCGATCGCGCACGGCGTCAGTGATGCGGAACGTTCCTTCGCCGCGCGCGGCGCGATGCCCTCGCGCGCGTGCTGATGTGGCTGCTGTGGCCGGGAGGCAGGCGCAGAATCGCAAAAAAACCTTGCAGATTCCTGCACTTTCGTTTACGCTTGCTAAGTCTCAGTACACAGCGGCACAGCCGCAGGCAGTCCTGTTCGGGTCCCCGGAAGGCTTCTTCCTGGCGCTACGAGCAGCGTACCGCCGGAAGCAGACCAGGAGGACTCAGTATGGCGACGGGAACAGTCAAGTGGTTCGACGACGCAAAGGGCTTCGGCTTCATCGAGCGCGAGGAGGGCGACGACGTGTTCGTGCACTACTCCGCCATCGCGGGCGAGGGCTACAAGAGCCTGCCCGAGGGCGCGCAGGTCGAGTTCGATGTCGAGGAGGACGCGAAGGGGCCGCGTGCCGCCAACGTGGTGATCACCGAGGCCCCGGCCGGCGGCGCCTCTGCCGACCGCTGGTAGACCTCACCCCGCACCGAACCAGGCGCCCGGCCTCACTCGCCGGGCGCGTTCATGTACCAACGGCGACGTAGTCGCGCCGTGGGGTGAAGCCCTGCTTCCCGGCGCTCTTCGTGTTCGTCACAGACCAGCAGCCCTCGCTCATCGGTGACGCTCAGGTACCAGACCGTCGCCCCCTCGGGCACCGCCGCGGAGATTGTGTCCCCGGCCCGCGCCGCCGGCACCGTGAGCCACTCGCGCTCGGGCCACTCGCCGGTGTCGCAGGTGTAGTGCAGCTCCGCCCGCTCAATCGCCACCGGGCATTCGACGCGCATCCACGTCCGCGCCCCGTCGCGTCCCTGCTCGACCACTCGCGCGAGCGGCTGCCCGTCGCGGAGGATGCTGTCGGCGAAGACGTATATCTCCGCGGGCGCCCAGCCGGGCTGGTGGCCGTGGGGCATGCGCACGCGCACGCACAGCGTGTGCGGCCCGGGCGCGGCGCGGTATGACTTCTGGAAGGCCGGCAGCCAGTAGGCGAAGTCATTCGTACCGTTTACCCACAGCATCGGCATGCGCGCGTCGGGCAGGTAGTTCGACGGGTCCCACCACGCCAGCCAGTTGGCGCGCTGGGGCTCGGTCAGCCCTGACAGCGGCCCCTGGAAGTGCGTCTCCGGATAGAAGCCGCAGCCGTAGACCGGGATCGCGAGCTTCAGCCGCGGATCGACGCCCGCGACCAGGCTGGTGAGATAGCCGCCCCAGGAGATGCCGGTGATGCCGATGCGCTCGGGATCCACGCCCGGCTGCGCGGCCAGCAGCGAGTGCGCCAGCAGGATGTCGGCGACCGCGTGCCAGGTCCACTGATCCTCGCGGGGCCACTCGCCCTGCTCCCAGCCGCCCCACCCCGGCGGCCCGCCCATCTCGTGGCGCGACCATGCCCCCGCCTCGCCCTCGCGAACCGGTACGCACCCGCAGGTGTCCATGGCGATGGCCGCGTAACCGCGCTCGTTCCAGATGCGCACCCACTCAGCGTAGGCGGTCCCCCCGCCGCCGTGGACCAGCACCATGCCGGGCGCGCTCTCCCCCGCCGCGACCTCGGGCAGGCCCATATAGGCGAACGAGCGCGTCGGCCCGCCCTGCCACGGCAGGCAGTCATAGAAGAGCGCCTGCAGGCCGTCCCGCACCAACGCCTCAGGCGCCGGATGCATCGGCGGCACCGCCATCAGCGCGTCGACGTCCCATACCTCGCGCGCTCGTACGCCCGGCCCGTCGTCCTGCGCCGCCACGGCGGCCCCGCTGAGCGCCACCAGCACCATCATTCGCGCGATCATCTCCGTGGGCACCTCGGCTCTCGTCCTGAGCGGCGACGCCGCGCCTGTTCGCCGGCGGAAGGACGGTGGCCTGCGCGGGGGAAGTCGCGGGCGAGCGCCGCACGTGCAGGATTCCGTCCCGCCTCAGGGCAAGTTACCCTCACCCGCAGACCGCTTGCCGCATGGAGGCACCGGCCATGGCGTCGCGCATCGACCCGATCGTGTGCTGCGCACTCCTGCTGATCACACGGGCGGTAGCCGCCGCTCCCGGCGCCACGGACCTGCACTGCGAGTGGCGGGCGGACAACCCGGCGGTTGGCGACCCGTGTCCCGAGTTCTCCTGGGCCGCCGACGGCCAGCGCGCCTGCCAGGTTCAGGTGGCCGCATCTGAGGCCGACCTGCTCGCAGAGCGCGACCTGCACTGGGACTCCGGGCGCATCGACACCCGCCTTCCCATCGTCGAGTACGCCGGGCCTGCGCTGGAGGATGGCGCAAGTTACGCCTGGCGCGTGCGCCTGTGGGGCGAGGAGGGCGAGGTCGGCGAGTGGAGCGCCCCCCAGCGCTTCACCATGGCGCTCGAGCCGCTGCCCTCGCTGCGCCCGCACATCCGCCACTTCGTCAACTTCGGCTCGACCGACGCCGCGATGATGGCGGCGCGCTACGACGCCAGCTTCCGCCCGCAGCCCAACGAGGTGCGCGAGGAGTACATCGGCCTGTGCTACTCCCTGATGGCGACCATGGTCATCCCCTCCGACAAGCACGATGACCTGGCGGCGTGGTGCCTCGCCGAGGGCCTGAGCGACGGAGACGTGCCCGAGGAGATGTTCTGCCACTTCGCGCGCGACACGCAGGTGCGCCTGCACGTGGGCGCGGAGACCGCCGCCAACCCCATCGAGACGCGCACCGTCCCCGGCTGGGCCCCCGCCAACGACCGCAATGGGGACGGCGTCGTGGATGACGCCGAGGCCGCTGATCTCGCGAACCCCGAGGCCACGGCCCGGCGCATGAGCGAGGCGCGCATCCCCATCTATTACTGGGGCCCGCCGCGCGATGACTACGTGATGAACATCGGCCACCCGGACTACCGGCGCTACCTCGCCGAGCACTACATGCCCGCGCGCCTTGAGGGTGGCTACGACGGCTTCTTCGTGGACACCACGCCCAGCGACGTCCCCGGCGCGGGCCGCGGCGCCCCCGTGCTCGAGTACCCGCGCGGGCCCGGCGACGAGGACGCGTGGATGCGCGACATGCAGATGGCCATGGCGCAGGTGAAGATCGCGCTCCCCGACAGCGTGCTCACCGCCAACGGCTGGAACGCCACGCCCTTCGTCCTCGATGGCATGGAGTCCGAGGGCTGGCTCAACATCACGCACAGCGCCGGCGCCCTCGAGGCGCGTCTGCGCAGCGCCATCGACCTCGACGCGCGCGGCAAGATCCAGCTCCTGCAGTACAACCCGATCTTCGACGAGGGCCGCTCCGAGTTCGGCCCGAGGGTACCGATCGACCTCGACCGCGACGCCATGTACGGCCTGGCCGCGTACTACCTGTGCGCCGGCGACCGCACCTACTACGGCTACGGCCGCCATCCCTACGGCCGGGCGACCACCTGGTACTTCCCGGCCATCGAGTTCGACGTCGGCGCGCCGCAGGGGCCGTTCGAGCGCGTTGTGCTCGACGACGGCGCACAGGTCGAGGGCGAGAACCTGCTGCCTAACGGTGACTTCGAGATCGATGACGACGGCGACGGCCTGCCCGATGGCTGGGAGATCATCCCGCCGGTCGTGTTCGACGAGGAGATCGTGCACTCGGGCGCGCGCTCGGTGCGCATCGACAGCGATGACGTGACCATCAACAACATCAACAAGCAGTACGTGACCCTCGCGCCGAACACCACGTACACGCTCACCGGCTGGATGCGCACCGACAACGTGCAGGGCGGCCAGGGCGCGCAGCTCTACCTCTACGACTTCGAGGGCGCGCAGACCGGCGGTATCAGCATCGTCATGCACGGCACCAACGACTGGACGCTCGTGCGCCAGGTCTTTCGCACGGCCGACGATCCCGAGGGCCGCGTCACCTTCCGCGTCTACGGCTCCACCGGCACCGCCTGGTTCGACGACCTGCGCATCACCGAGGGCGCGGTCATCGAGCAACTGCTGCTCATTCGCCGCTTCGCCAACGCGCTCGTGGTGCTGCGCCCGCCCGTGCCCGCCATCGGCTGGGGCGACGATACCGCGCTCGACTACCCGCTCGACGGCACATACCGGCCGCTGAGCGTCGATGGCGGCCTCGGCGACGCGAGCGACACCGTCTCCCTGCGCCTGGGCGAGGCGGCGATCCTGGTGCCGGAAGCGTAGCCCCGAGGTGACATCAGCCATGCGCACATCCACAGTCGTCCTGCTGCTCGCTCTTCTGACCGCGGCCTCGGGCCTCGCCCAGCCACCCGACCCGGCCGATCTGGACGCGCGCGGCGTGACCTTCTACGCCGCCTTCGACGGCGATCCGGTCGCCGACTACGCGCGCGGCAACCCCGAGCCTATCAGCCTCAGCAGCATCGCCTTCGTCGCCGGCCGTGTGGGCCAGGCGGTGCTGACGAAGAAGAGCCGCGAGGTGGAGCTGGGCAAGCTCGAGGGGCGCGCGAGCAGCCTCAACTACGACGCCGCCGGCCACCTGTTCGGTGAGCGCGGCACGGTCGCGTACTGGTTCCGCCCCGGCTACGACCTCGACGACCCCACGGTGCGGTCGGGCAGCAACTCCACCGGACCCTACCTGGTCAACGTCTCCGCGCTCGAAGACACCTACTACAATCAGTTCATCCGCGCGGGCATCAAGGGCGGCTCGTTCTACATGTGGGTGGTCGATCGCGACGGCGCCTGGCACGGACCGAACTTCGCCGAGGCGTTGCGGACCTGGAAGCAGGGCGAGTGGCACCACATCGTGATGACCTGGGACGCCGCGCAGGGCATGCGCCTGTACGCCGACGGCGTGCTCAAGTACTCGACCTGGGGCGATGACCCCTTCCCGCCGGCCACGCCGTGGAAGATCGGCGTGGGCGCGCCGCCGCCGACAGACCGCCCCTCCTGGACCTCCGGCGCCGACGCCGCCTACGACGAGCTGATCATGCTCGACCGCGCGGTCACCGATGACGAGGTGGGCGCGCTCATGGAGGGCCGCTACCTCGACCTGGCCCGCAGCCCCGCGGTCGCGTACACCGACGAGCAGCTCGCCGAACGGCGCGCGAGCCTGCTCATCGAGGACGACCCCAATCGCGTCTCGCTCGTGGCCGAGGACGGGGTCATCGCCGCCACCGTCGAGCGCCTGCAGCCCACCGACATCGACATGCGCTTCATCCGCGCCGACTTCCTCGCCGACGGCCGCTGGCAGCCCGCGGTGACCTTCGCCCAGGGCGGCCTGACCATGCCGCGCGACGTGACCGTCCGTCTGTCCGGCGAGGCCGACTACGCCGTCATCGCCGGCCGCCTGCCCGAGGACGAGGCGCTGTCCCTGGCCGGTGAGGCGCTGGCGACCACCGCCGCCGGTGCGGCCCGGCGCGCCTTCGCGCCGGCCGATGAGCTGTCGCTGCACGTGCCGGGCGCGGCCGAGATCGGGGAGGTGCTCGCCTACCGCATCACGCCCGGCGCGGCCCAAGGCACATGGACGCATGATGTGGCGCTTGCGGCGGAAGGCTCGGCTCATGACCTTGCCTGCGACTTCGCCATGCCCGAGGAGGGCCTCGACGCCACCGCCGAGGGCTACGCCGAGGCGGCCGTCCAGATCACCGCCCAGGCCGACCCGCTGCTGCGCAAGCTCCAGCCTGCCGACCGCCGGCTCCTCGTGCCCGGCGATGGCGAGGCCCCGGCGCTGACCGTGCCCGCGACGCGCCACCTCTACCTCGCCGGGCCGTCCATGCCCGAGCACTCCGCGGTGCGCCGCCTGCGCCTGACGTTGCCGGTGCAGACCGCCGCCGCGGCGCCGGTACTGCGCATCACCATCCGGCACCCCTACGAGCCGACCGCGTTCTACGCGACCGCCGATGTCGAGCTGCGCTGGGGCGGCGCGGGCGGCGGGACACTCGACCTCACCATCGCCGCGCCGGGGATGATCTTCCCCGCGAGCGGCCGGCCGCTGGTCGAGCTGGTCTGCTCGGAGGCGTTCGCGCTGGCCGGCACGCCGCAGATGCAACTGGACACCGTGCCCGCGCGCGAGCAGGGCGCGGCCTTCGCCCGCGACACGCTGCGCCTGCTCAACGAGGAGTTCACCTCGCGCATGGGCATCAACTTCATGTACTTCCTGCGCCGCATCGACGTGGACAATCCGCTCACGCGCGGGCTCGCGCGCGCGCTCTTCTTCGACCCGGACAACGAACTGGCCCTCGACCTCGCCGGCTGGATGCGCATGATCCCGTGGCCGCCCTTCGACCGGCGGCCCTCCGGCCCCGAGAGCTTCCCGCTGCTCGCCCGCTACGCCCGTGAGGCGGCACTGCAGGCGCGCGACGTCATCCACTGGTGGATCGACGAGCGCCAGGACGAGACCGGGTACATGGTCGGTCGCGCGGACATGTGGAACGATGACACCAAGCTCTTCAACGAGTACTCGTTCCTGTGGCTGCTCTCCGGCGACGACAAGCTCGCGGCGGCGATGGAGCGCTACCTGGCGGCCCACTGGGCCAGCGGCCGCATGGTCAACGGCTGGAGCGAGCCCTGGACCGACATCGTGCACTCCGCCGAGGAGGCCAGCTACCTCGAGCCGACCATGGCGCTGGTGCGCTACGGCGACCCGCTGCACATCGAGCGCCTGCTGGCGACCGCCTCGAACATCGACACCTGGACCGGCATCACCGGCCCCGATCACCGCCACTTCCGCAGCAACTTCTTCACCGCCGACCGCATGAAGACCGAGGGCGAGTTCGGCCACGATGTCGGCCTCAATGCCACCGCCATGACCGCGTCGATGTACCTCGCCTGGTACTGCCGTCACCCGGTCGCGAGCGAGCACCTCACGCAGTGGATGCGCGCCTGGGTTGAGGACAGCCTCGCCGAGGCGCCCGACAAGCCCGCCGGACGCATCCCCGCCTGGGTTGACTTCGCCACCCACGAGATCGGCCCGGCGCAGGAGGTCTACCTCGCCGAGCTGACCATGATGATGAACGCCGCCTACCAGCTCACCGGCGACGAGTTCTTCCTGCAGCCGCTGACCGGCTACCTCGAGCGCGGCGAGTCGCGCTGGCCGCAGGTGCTGAACATGGCGGCGGCCGATCTGCGCCGCGCCCTTGGCCCCGGGGACTACGACGGGCTCCTGCTGCAGGGCGCGGACGAGCGGCTGCAGTACATCGCCGACGATTCGTTCTTCCAGCGCGGCCTCTACTACGATGAGCTGCCGGGCGTACTCGGCTGGCAGATCACCGGCGACCGGCGCTACCTCGAGGCCACCTGCTACCACGCCTGGCGCAACAACTGGCGCGCGCGTCGCATCTACACGCAGATCGACCCGCACAAGGACCGCGTCTACCCGTGGGCGCGCTACGTGCTGCCGTGGATGTACTGCGGCGGCAACGCCCTCGACGGCCGGGGCAGCGCGCCCTGGCCGACCATCGCGGTGAGCTGGGACGCCGGCTGGGACTTCGCCGCGCTGGTGGAGGAGCGCACCGAAGATCGCCTTGCTGTCACCGCCTGGAATTTCGGCGACGCGCGCCGGGTCGGCATGCGCCCTTGGGGACTCGCCCCCGGAATCTGGCGCCTGACGGTCAGCGCCGAAGGCGCCGCGCCGACCACGCGCGAAGTGTCCATCGAGCGCGGCATGACCATCCCCATCGACCTGCCCGCGCGGGGCGAGGCGCGCATCGCGCTGGCGCAGCTCGAGCCGGGCGACTGGTCACCGGCGCGTGCCGACCTGGCGCTCTCGGCCACCGAGGGCGCCACCGTGGCGGACGGTCGGCTCAGCGTCGTCGTGCACAACATCGGCGCGCTCGACGCCCCGGCCTGCCGGGCGACGCTGTCGGCAGGGGAGACGGTCATCGCCGAGGCCCCCGTGCCCGCCATCGCCGCCCCGCTGGACTTCCTGCCGAAGACCGCGCAGGTCTCCTTCGACCTGCCCGAGGGTGCCGCCGGCGAGCTGACGGTGACCATCGACGCCGAGGGCGCCGTGGCCGAGGTCACGGAGCTGAACAACACGCTGACCGCAACCGTGCGATGAGCGGCGCCCCGTCCTCCGCCCGCAGGCCATCGTGCCAGGCCTGCGAAAGATTCGATGCTTAAGAAGGAGTTGACGCAGGCGGGGCCGAAATAGCGCACGTCCGCTCGTCTTTACGCACGTACAATGCAGTGCTGGAGGTGTTCGTCGTGAGGCGCAGAGGCTTCACCCTGATCGAGCTGTTGGTCGTCATCGCGATCATCGCGATCCTGGCCGCCATCCTGTTCCCGGTGTTCGCGCGCGCTCGTGAGAAGGCCCGGCAGTCCTCGTGCAGCAGCAACCTCAAGCAGATCGGCACCGCCTTCATGATGTACGTCCAGGACTACGACGAGATGTTCTGCGACACGGTCATGGGCCGTGACGCCCCCGATCACCCCGCACGAACCTACGCGTGGACGTCACTCCTGATGCCCTACGTCAAGAACAACCAGCTCTTCAAGTGCCCCTCATGCTGGTGGGGCAGCTCGAACATGGGCGGCTGGGGAGTCATCCCGGGCGGATACGGCGCCATGGTCCAGGTGCTGGGCTACAACGGCAGCCTGGGCTACAACTCCGCAGACTGGGGCGGCGACCCGAACCTGGACGCACCTGGCCACGGGCAGTCGCTGGCCGCGATGACCGCGCCCGCCGAGAACATCCTGGTCTGCGACGCCACCAACTGGAACTGCCACCGCGGCTTCTGGGAGCGCACCGACAACTCCAGTCACCCGAACCCGGGGATCGCGGCCCAGTACAATCACGCCTACTACACGGTTGACAGCCGCCACAACGGCCAGGCCAACGTCTGCTTCGCCGACGGCCATGTCAAGTCGCTGCCGCAGGGCAT
>JALGVA010000104.1 GCA_029820295.1 Candidatus Zipacnadia bacterium | reverse complement strand
GGCCCTCGGCGATGGTGATGCGCAGGCGGCTCTCTCCGCCGCCGGTGGCGACGAGCATCACCTCCGCCGGCTGCGTCGGGCCGTCGTCCAGCTCGACGCCCGAGCGCAGCGCCCCCAGCCTGCTCTCCGGCGGCGTGCCCTCGACATCGGCGAGGTACTCCTTGGGAACGTGATGGCCCGGGTGGGTGAGCCGCTGAGTCAGCTCGCCGTCATCGGTGAGCAGCAGCAGACCGGTGGTGTCGCGGTCAAGGCGGCCGACGGGGAAAACGCGCCCGCGCACGTCCTCGGGCACCAGGTCCATGACCGTGCGCCGGCCCTGGGGATCATCGCGCGTGGTCACGTAGCCGGGCGGCTTGTTGAGCATCAGATAGACGTGCTCGGTGGGCAGCTCGATGGGACGGCCATCCACGCGGATGTCGTCTTGGGGGCGCGCCTTCGAGCCGAGCTTGGTGACCACGTGGCCGTTCACGCTGACCCGGCCGGCGGTAATCAGCTTCTCGCAGGCGCGCCGGCTACCGACGCCGGCGCGCGCCAACAGCTTCTGCAACCGCTCCATGCGCCAACACTCCCACGGCCAGCGCCAGCACGGCGGCCAGCGCCCCCAGCGTCCACCGCTCGCGCAGGATCATCGCCCACGGCGACTGCGGCACGTCCTCCAGCGCCAGCAGGTCCACGGTGCGCGTGCTGTCATCGGGCATGATGACGGCCAGCCGCCCCACCACCTCGCCGGCGTGCACCGGCGCCTCAGTGACGTGGTCGAGCAGCGCCGGCGCCTGCGGCCGACACACACGTGGCAGCACCGCGATGACGTCCTCCGCGGGACGTGCCTGCACGGTGTCCACGGCGCCGCCGCGCACCTCGATGGTTGCGCTGTCGACGTCCGCCGAGACCAGCGCGACCTTGTAGTACGAGTCGAAGCCCCACTGCAGCAGCATCTGCGCGTCGGTCCAGGAGTCCTTGGCGCCGAGCACAACGCAGATCAGGCGCCAGCCATCGACGAAGGCGCTGGCGGCGAGGCAGCGTCCGGCCTGCTTCGTGTACCCGGTCTTAATGCCGTCGCAGGCGTCCCAGCGCTTGAGGAGCTGGTTGCGGTTGACCAGCACGCGATCGCCCTCGTGGCCGGGCCAGGGGACGGTGGCCTGTTGCGTGCGCACGATCGGGCGCAGCTCCGCGCGGCCCATCACCTGCACCGCGAGGGTGGCCATGTCGCGCGCGCTGGAGACGTGGCCCTCCTGGTGCAGCCCGTGCGGATTGAGGAAGTTGGTGTTGCTCATCCCCAGCTCCGCCGCGCGCCGGTTCATCAGGTCGACGAAAGCGCCGAGCGAGCCGCCGACGGCCTCGGCGCAGGCGGTCGCCGCATCGTTGGCCGACAGCATCAGGGTGCCCATGAGCAGGTCGCGCAGCTTCACCTGCTCGCCCGGCACCAGGTGCATCGAAGTCTCCCCGACCGCCGCAGCGTTCGCGCTCACCGTGACCGTGCGGTCCAGGTTGCCGTCTTCGGCCACCAGCAGCGCGGTCATCATCTTGGCGAGGCTGGCGACCGGACGCCGCGCATCGGCGTTGTGCTCGTAGAGGACCTGGCGCGTCTCCGGGTCGATGAGGATCGCGGCCGCGCAGTCAAGCCGCGGCGGTGGCATATCCGGCGTCGCCGACGTGACCGCCGCCGGCGTGACGGCGTCGGACGGGGACGTGCCCTGCGCCGCACACGCTCCGGCCAGCAGGAGCGCGAGGAGGATGAACGCGGCGATGATGGCGATCAGGCGGGGCCAACGTCGCGACACGGTGCGACCGCTCCTTCAGTCTGACGCATCGGCTTCGGCGGCGGGGGCATCTCCCGCATCGCCGGGCTCGTCGGCGAAGTCCTGGTCGGCAGACGCGCTCTCATGGTCGGGCGCGTCCTCGTCGGCAGGCGCCCCCTCGTCGGCAGGCGCGTTCTCGTCGGCCTGACCCACCAGCTCACGAAGCTGCTCGCGGAAATCGGCGTCCACCGGCGAGAGTTCCGGCAGCTCGGACAGCTCGTTAAGGCCAAAGGTGGACAGGAAGTGCGCGGTGGTGACCAGCAGGAAGGGCCGGCCGGGCGCGTCCTTGCGCCCCGCGATGGCCACCAGCCCCTTCTCCAGCAGGCCGTTGACCGAGGCGGTGGAGTTGACCCCGCGGATCTCGTCGATCTCCGGCCGGGTGATGGGCTGCAGGTAGGCGATGATCGCCAGCGTCTCCAGCGCCTGCGCCGACAGCCGCTCGGGCTCGGGCTCGCGCAGCCGCTGCACGTAGCCCGCGAAGCGCGCGCGCGTAGCGAGCTGGTAGCCGCCCGCGAGCTGGACCACCTGCAGCGCCGAGTCGGCCATCGCCCGCGAGAGCGCCTCCACCAGCGCCTCGACGTCCTCGACCGGCAGGTCCAGCACCAGCGCGATGCGCTCCTGGTTGAGCGGCCCGTCGGCGGCGAAGAGCACCGCCTCGAGGGCCCGCACCTTCTCGTCGTGCTCGTCGATCACGTCTGCTCTACTGCCTCCGTCTGCGTCAGCTCGAGTTGGATGCGCCCGCGCGGCTGCTCCTGGAAGACGCGCAACTCCCCGCGGCGGATCATCTCCAGCACCGCCAGGAAGGTCACCACGATGAACACGCGCGTAGAGCCGTCGGGCACCAGCTCATCGAAGAACACCTCGCGCCTGCGCCGCGTGCGGAACTCACCGACGAGCTGGGTGATGCGCTCGCCGACCGTGATCTCCTCGCGCTCGACCGCGTGCGGCGGCGGCTCCTGGGCGCGGCGCAGCATCTCGTGCACCGCGGCCACCATGTCGAAGACCGAGACATCCTCGAGCGGCACCACGCCCGCGCCGACGGCGTCGTCGGCGGTCAGGGGCCGCAGGTAGATCTGCTTGCGCGCCTCCTGCGCCTCGGCCAGGATCTCGGCGGCCTCCTTGTACGTGCGGTACTCGGCGAGGCGCCGGGCCAGCTCGACCGCCGGGTCCTCCTCCTCGACCTCCTCGTCGTCAAGCGGCTCTTCGCGCGGCAGCAGCGCGCGCGACTTCATAAGCAGCAGCGTCGCCGCCATCACGATGAAGACCGACGCCACGTCGATGTTGATCTGCTGCATCGTCCGCAGGTAGCGCAGGAACTGATCGGTGATGCGGACGATGTCCACCTCCGACGCCTCGACCTCCTCGCGGCGCACCAGGTGCAGCAGCAGGTCGAGCGGGCCCTCGAAGATCTCGATCTTCACCGGGTAGCCGCGAAAGCGCTCGAACTGCGCCGCCAGGTCGCGCACAGGCAGCTCAGTCACGCTCCTCGTCCGGCGCGGTGAGGCTTTCGTCGGCGGCCAGCACGCGCAGCTCCGCGGGCGCGGACAGATCGGCGAGCGCCGCGGCGGGCCCGACGATCGACCGACGCACGCCCGGCCGCACGCGCTCGACGCGGCAACCATCATCGATGATGCTGTCGGTCACCGCGGTCGCGCGCAGCACGCACCCGGCGCCGATCGCGGCGTGCGCGCCGATCGCGCAGTCCTCGATGACGCAGTCGGGCCCGATCAGGCACGGCCCGCTGATCTGCGAGCCGATGACACGCGCACCTGCGCCGATCTGCACCTCGCCCTCGACGCTGGATGCGCCATCAACCTCGCCGTCGATGCGCCGCTCGAGCAGATCGAGGAAGTAGCGGTTCGCCGACAGCAGCGCGTCGGGGGAGCCCGCGTCCGCCCAGAAGCCGTCGGTAATGTGACAGTGCACGGTACGCCCGGCGCGCACCAGGTAGTCGATGGCGTCGGTGATCTCCAGCTCGCCCCGGGCCGACGGCTCGATGCTGTCCACGGCCTCCCAGATGGTCGGGCCGAGGCCGTAGACGCCCACGATGGCCAGGTTGCTGGGCGGAACCCTGGGCTTCTCCACCAGCCGCGTCACGCAGCCGTCCTCCATGACCACCACGCCGAAGGCGCGCGGGTCCTCGACGGGCTTGACCACCAGCGAGGCGTCGGCTCCGGAGGCCATGAAGCCGGCGGCGAAGTCCACGACCACCCCGCGGTCGAGCAGGTCGTCGCCCAGGTACATCAGGAAGCGCTCGTCATCGAGCAGGTGACGGGCGCAGGCGAGCGCATGCGCCAGCCCCAGCGGCTGCTCCTGCACGGCATAGGCGGCCGCCATCCCCCAGCGCGAGCCATCGCCGACGAACTCGCGCAGGCGGCTGCTCTCGTGGCCTACCACCATGATGACCTCGTGCACGCCCGCGTCGGCGAGGTCGCTGAGCACCCAGTCGAGCACCGCGCGCCCACCAACGGGCAGCAGGTGCTTGGGACGGCAGAAGGTCAGCGGGCGCAGTCGCGTGCCCGCCCCCGCGCACAGCAGGACCGCCTTCATCGCCTGCCTCCTCAGCTCGTCGAGTCGAGACTCATGGCCGCACGCACCTCGGCCAAGGTGTCGGCCGCGACCGCGCGCGCCTTCCCGGCGCCGTCGCGCAGCACCTGCCGCACATAGCCCAGGTCCGCCGCCAGCTCGGCGCGGCGCTGCATGATCGGCCCGACCGCCTCGAGCAGGCGCTCACTCGCCTCGGCCTTGCACTTCACGCAGCCCAGCTCGCCGGACTCGCACTGCACCTTGATCTCATCCACGCGCGCCGGGGTGTTGTACATGCGCTGGTAGGTGAAGACCGGGCAGCGGTCGGGGTGCCCCGGGTCGCCCATGCGCAGCTTCTCCGGGTCGGTGAACATCGACTTCATCTTCTTCGCGACCTCGTCCACCGAGTCGGCGAGGTTGATGGCGTTGTCGTAGGACTTGCTCATCTTGCGGCCATCAATGCCGGGCACGGCCGCGAAGTCCGACAGCAACGCCTCGGGCTCGGGGAAGATGCCGCCGAAGAAGTTGTTGAAGCGCCGCACGATCTCGCGCGTCAGCTCCAGGTGCGGAAGCTGGTCCTCGCCAACCGGCACCACATTCGCCTTGTACATGACGATGTCGGCGGCCTGCAGCACCGGGTAGCCCAGCAGCCCGAAGCCCGGCCCGGCGCCGTCGATGTCGCGCAGGTTGGCGATCTGGTCCTTGTACGTGGGACAGCGCTCCAGCCACGACACCGGCGTGACCATGCCCAGCAGCAGGAACAGCTCGGCGTGCTCGGGCACGTCGGACTGCACGAACAGTGTGCTGCGCTCGGGGTCGAGGCCCGCGGCCATCCAGTCGATCGCTATCTGCTCGATGCGCTCGGGCATGGTGGCGGTCTCGTCGTAGCCGGTGGTCAGTGCGTGCCAGTCGGCGATCTCGAAGAAGCAGTCGTAGTCGTCCTGCATCGCCGCCCAGGCCCGCAACGTGCCCTCGTAGTGCCCGATGTGCAGCAGGCCGGTCGGCCGGTGTCCGCTCAGGATGCGTCCCTTCTTGCCCAACACGATCACTCCAGCTCAGAACGGCAGTCCTTGACCGGTGATGAGGTGGCCCAGCACGCGCACCGGCAGCCAGATGAGAATGTCGCGCAGCGGTGGCGTGATGATGATCAGCATCAGCAGAATCCAGCCCCAGCGCGTCGAGAACTCGGCGAAGCGCCTGGCGGCCTGCACCGGCAGCAGGCCCATCACCACCGCGGCGCCATCCAGGGGGCCCACCGGCAGCAGGTTGAAGAACGCCAGCACGAGGTTCAGCGACACGACGATCATCAGCGGCCCCGCGTAGTCGCCGGCGATGCCGAAGCGGATGGGTAGCCCGGCGATCACTGCGGTGACGATGTTGGCGCCCGCGCCCCAGGCCGCGACCGCGATGGAGTCCCGGCGCGGGTGCTTGAAGTTGAGCGGGTTGACCGGCACAGGCTTGCCCCAGCCGATGCCGAAGAGCAGGATCATGGTGGTGCCCACCGGATCGTAGTGATCGAGCGGGTTGAGCGACACCCGACCGTGGTCGCGCGGCGTGGCGTCCCCGGCCATGTCGGCGCGCTTGGCGTGCGCGAACTCGTGCACGGTCAGCGCGACGGTGATGGCCACCAGCCAGCTCAGGATGAAGGGCAGCATTGTGCGCAGATCCTGCCCGGATGTCAGCACGTAGATCATGGTGTCCCCGGTCTACGTCGAGTCGCCCGGCGCGCTCGCCTCCAGCACGCCCAGCGCGATCCGCAGTTGCTCGTCACGGCCGGCGCCGGCGTCCAGCTTCGCCGCCAGCGCGGCCCGCAGCGCCTCACCGAAGGCCGATCCCGGCTCATGGCCGGCGGCCTTCAGGTCCTCGCCGGTGATGTCGGCGCGCGTGCCCCGCAGGTCCCGCCAGTAGCGCTCAAGCCGGGCCACCGCGTCCCGGTCGAGCACCGTCCGGCACGCGATCAGCGCGGATGGCGACCTCGGCTCGAGCGCCTCGAATAGCTCGCTGTCGCGCACTTGTGTCAGCAGCGCCTCGGGCGGGTGGGCGACCATCTCGGCGGCCGCCCGCAACGCCGCGCGCTCGTCTCCGTCGAGCATGAGGCGCTCGGCGAGCGCCTCGGGGTCCTGCCCCGACAGCGCGGCGTAGATGCCCAGGCACAGCGCCATCCACTCGACGTCTTCGCAGTCAAGGCCGAGCGCGTGCATGGCCTCGGGCGCGCGCCCGCAGGCATCGATGGCCCGCCGGGAAGCCGGAGCCAGCCCCATGCCCTCGAAGAACCCGAGGTCGGCAAGCATCGACAGGGCGCGTGCGGGCGCCGCGGCGAAGAGGAGCCGCAGCTCGTTGCGCACCCGGGCGCCCGACACCGCGGCGGGCCGGCGCTGGGCCACCGCCCGCTCCAGCAGCTCGCGCGTGTGCTCCTCAAGCTCAAAGCTCAGCCGCAGCATGAAGCGCGCGGCGCGGATCATGCGCGTCGGGTCGTCCTCGAAGCTGGCGTCATGCAGCACGCGCAGAAGCCGCGCCTGCAGGTCGGCCATCCCGCCGTGCGGGTCGAGCAGCTCACCGAACTCGCCCGGCGCGAGCGCCAGCGCCATGGCGTTGACGGTGAAGTCGCGCCGGCGCAGATCGTCCTCGATGCCGGCCGCCGCGACCACCGGCAGCACGCCCGGCTCCGGGTAGGTCTCGGTGCGCGCGCGCGCCACGTCGATCTCGAAGTCGTCGGCGAGCACCACCGTGGCGGTCAGGAACCGGGTGGTCTTCTGCACGCGTCCTTGCAGGTGCTCGGCGAGGGCCTGTGCGACGGCCTCGACCGGGCCCTCGATGGCGATGTCAAGGTCGGGCGGGCAGCCGCCCAGCAGCAGGTCGCGCACCGGCCCTCCGACCAGCCAGGCGCGCGCGCCCGCCTCCGCGGCCACCTGGCCGATGAGACGCAGCGGGCGCTCCACATCGCCGGTGAGCGCGCCGTCGAGCCGCAGTCGGCCTCACCCCTGCCCGGCGCACAGATCGCGCGCCGGCTCCTCGACGGCCAGGTGCGCGGGCACGCGGTCGCGCGCCACCAGGTCGGCCAGCGTCTCGCGCTCGACCAGCAGCTCGTCGCGCCCGTCGCAGCACAGCACCACCGCGGGCCGCGTGAAGCGATTGTAGTTGGAGGCCATCGCGTAGTTGTAGGCGCCGGTGGCAAAGACCGCGAGCAGGTCGCCCGGCTCGGGCTTGGCGATGGCGGTGTCCTCGATCAGCGTGTCGGTCTCGCAGTGCTTGCCGGCCACGCGCACCCAGGTGTGCGCCTCATCGTCGGCGCGATTGGCGATGACCGCCTCGTAGACCGCGTCGTAGAGCGCCGGGCGCGGGTTGTCGGACAGGCCGCCATCGACCGAGATGTAGGTGCGCAGGTCCGGGATGTCCTTGACCACGCCGATGGTGTAGACGGTCACGCCCGCCTCGCCCACGATGGATCGACCGGGCTCGAGGATGAGCCGCGGGTGCGCCAGCCCGGCCGCGTCGAGGGTGCGCAGCAGGTGCGGGCAGATCGTTTCGGCCAGCTCGGCGATCGTGGGCGGCTCGTCCTTCTCGGTGTAGCGGATACCCAGGCCGCCCCCGAGGTCGAGGTCCTCACACTCGCAGCCCAGACCGTCGTGGACGTCGGCCATGAACTCGACCATGTGATCGATGGTGCGCTCGAAGGCCTCGGTCTCCAGAAGCTGGCTGCCGATGTGGCAGTGCAGGCCGCGCAGGCGCAGGCGGTCCATGGTCAGCGCCATCTCGACACCGCGCCGGGCCTCGCCGCCGTAGATGCCCAGGCCGAACTTGCTGTCCACCTGGCCGGTCTGGATCAGTTCGTGGGTGTGGGTGTCAATGCCCGGGCGCACGCGGATGAGGATGTCGGCGGTGCGGCCGAGCTTGCGGGCCCAGCAGTCGAGCTGGCGCAGCTCGATCAGGCTGTCCACGACGATGCGGCCGACACCGGCCTCGAGTGCCATGCGGTACTCGAGGTTCGACTTGTAGTTCCCGTGCATCTTGATGCGCTCGGGCGGGAAGCTCGCCTGCAGCGCGGTGTATAGCTCGCCGGCGGAGGCGACGTCGAGGCCCATGCCCTCCTGGCACATGATGCGGCACAGGCCGACGGTCAGCGCGGCCTTGCCGGCGTAGGCGATCTCGACGGCGGGGTAGCGGCTGGAGAACTCGCCGATGTATTCGCGGCAGCGGTCGCGGATGCGCTGCTCGTCGAAGAGGTAGAGAGGCGTGCCGTGCTTGTGCGCGAGTTCGACGACGTCGCAGCCGCCGACGACGAGGTGTCCGCGCTCGTTGACCCGCAGCATGGTGTTCTCTGACATGATCGCGCCTTTCACGGAGCTGGCGGCCCGGGCGGCGGCCGCCGGTTACAGAACCAGCCCCATGCGCGTGGCCCTGGGGCTGGCTGAGAGGCAACAGGCGGCCGCATCAGGGGCGGCCGGCCCCGCTAGAACTCGTTGCTCGTCAGGCAGATCTGGCCGGTGTCGGCATTGAACGTGATGGTCACGTTGAGGGTGTCCGCGATGAACTGCAGCGGCACCATGGTGCGCCCCTGCTTGATGTAGGGCGCGATCTCCAGCGTGCGCGTTTCGTCGTTGACCTGGACGTCCGGATCACCGATCTGGATGGCCAGCTCGGTGCCCGGCCGCACGGCGCGCACCCGCTTCTCGACCGGGTACCAGTAAAGCACACCGTCGGAGTGCTCGAAGATCTCGCGCAGCGGCGCCAGCGAGATGCCGTCGCGCACCTCGGGGCCGGTGAGCAGCGCCAGCGTCTCGTTGTCGAAGAGCACCTGTACGTCCTCGAAGGACATGCTGGCGACCGGGGCGATCAGCGGGTCGCCGGGCCGCGTGACGCGGCCGTCGGCCGGGATGGCGGCGCGGGTCGCGCGCTCGGGCAGCACCGCGATGCGGGTGGTGCCGGAGACGTCATCGCGCAGCGCCTGCGGCGCCGCCACGTCGTTCAGTTCCCCGGCGTCAAGTGTGAGCGTCTCCGCGGGGACGAGGCTCTGCACCGGGACGGTGGCGCGGGCGGGCGCGCTCGGATCGGGTGTCACCTGCAGCGACGGCTCCAGCGCGGCCAGGCGGGCCTCAGGCGCCGCCACGGGATCCGTGCTGGGCCCGGTGGCCATGACGGTCCGCGGCAGTGTTGCGCGCTGGGTCAGGTCGGCGGATGCCAGCTCGGGGCCGAAGGGCTCATCCACGGTCGTGCCCTCCGGCAGCGGCGTCACGCGGTGCACGCTCTCCGCCGGGAGCAGACGCGGCATGGTCGCGCGCGGCTCGAACTCGGCGGCGGCAAGCTGCGGGCCGACCAGCGGCGTGTCGGTCGCCGTCTGCGAGTCGATCGTCGCGACGCTCTCGTCGATGGTCCCGGCGGGCGCCGGAATCTCGACCGCCGCGGGCAACGCGGCCAGCATCCGCGGCTCCGAGGAGCGCGCGGCGGCCACGTCACTGCCGATGGCGGGCACGTAGCCCACGCGCGCGGCGCGGGCATCATCCGCTGAGCCGCTGTCGGCCATCAGCGTGGGCCGCTCGTCCTGCACGGTCGCGAACTGGCCCTGCGTCACCGTAGGCGCGCCGGTCCCGACGGTCGGCGGCGCCGCCTGCACACCGGCGTTGGGCGCCAGCGCGCCGGGCCCGGCGGTGGTCATGTCGTGGTTGCGGACGAACACCGTGACTTCGGCGGAGGAGCCGGCGTTCTCGGCCTCGTCCATCGCGCGCACCTGCAGCACGTGCGTGCCGTCGGCAACGCGGGTGGTGTCCCACAGGTCCACGAAGGGCGGGGCGTTCATGATCATCTTGTGTAGCCGGCCATCGATGTAGAAGAAGACGTAGCGCACGCCCACGTTGTCGCTGGCGTCGGCCTTGATCTCGACCTCGCCGGACAGCTCAGCGCCCTGGGCGGGGTAGTAGATGTTGATGACCGGTGGCACTCGATCCTGGCCGCCGACCGTCGCGGCCCCGGTCACGGTCACATTGATGGTGGCCGAGCCGATCTCGCCGGCGGCGTCGATGGCACGCGCGCTGATGCTGTGCTGACTGCCCGGGGCCGCACTGAAGTCCCAGGTGAACGATTGCGAGCCCTCAAGCCGCGGCGCCGCCAGGGCGTACTGGCGCACCACGCTGTCGTCGATCAACAGCTCGAGCCGGGTGATGGGCTGGTTGGAGTCGGTTCGGTAGGCGACGTTGATCAGGATCTGGCCCTGCACCACCTGGCCGTGCGCGGGCTCAGTGATCCGGACCACGGGGCCTGCCAGAGCCGGGCCGGCGATGGACGAGAGCATGCCGAGCAGCGCCATGACGGTCACGCCACTCCACAGCAGTGAGCCGAGCCTCTCCATGCGTGTACCCTCCCTGCACCAGCATAAGGGCGGATGCGGTTGATTGTGCAGGCGTTGGTTCGATCTGGCGGCCGGCAGCGCGCCTGACGCCACAAACGCAGACACGGTACCAGCCGGTGTCAGTGTGCCCCACCGCCAGGCCAGTGGATGGACTCCAGTTCCTGCCGACGGTAGCACATCTGCGCCGCGAAGTCAAGAATCACCCTGAGGGCGTACGCACGCCGCATGCCCGCGCCAGGGCCATTGGGCGGCGCGTCTCGGGACATCTGCGACCGGACGGTCGGTAATCCCCCGGACCCCGGCAGCCTGCCTCCGCCGACACTCGCGGAGACGATCAGGTCTTGCGTTCCTGCGTCTTCGCGGCCGGGAAGAGGATATTATTGAGGATCAGCCGGTAGCCGGGCGAATGGCGGTGCAGCGACAGGTCGGTCGCATCCTCCCCGATGATGTGCGCGTAGTCCTCGGGGTCGTGTCCGCCCAGAAAAGTGAAGGTTCCCTGAACGTAGCCGCCGTGGATGTACTTCACGCGGCCCTGGCCGGGGAAGTCACCCAGCACCACGACGCGGTCGCGCAGGCACTCGCGCCGGAACGAGGTGGTCTGCCCCAGGAAGTCGGCCACCTGGCCCACGTGGCACTGCGTGAGCATGGTCGGGACGGGGTCCTGGCGCGCCGAGAACTCGAACAGGTCGAACACCTCGCCCTGCGAGATGACCGCGCTCTGTGAGGGCGAGACGTCGATGTCGGCGACCTCCGGATCGAGCGGGTTGGTGGTCAGGTGGAAGTCGCGGAAGGCCAGCGTGGCGGTGAAGTCGAGGCGCTGCTGGGCGTCCGGGTCCATGGGCGTGCCATCGATGGGCGCGGGCACAATGTCGATGCCCTGCGCGGCGAGGGCGATGTCAAGCGTATCGGCCGCCGAGCACATGGCGAAGAGGAAGCCGCCCTCGGCGACCCACGCGGCGATGGTGGCCGCGACCGCCTGCTTGCACGCCTGCACGCTCCCAAAGCCCAGCTCCTCGGCGGCGGTGCGCGACTCGATCACCTGGCGGCGGTACCACGGCGCGTCGGCGAAAGTTGAGAAGAAGCGGCCGTAGTTGCCCGTGAAGTCCTCGTGATGCAGGTGCAGCCAGTCGTAGTCCTCCAGGCCGCCACGCAGCACCTCGCGGTCCCACACCGTGTCGTAGTCGATCTGCGCGTAGCTCAGCGCCAGCGTGACCGCGTCATCCCAGGGCTCGGTGTACGCCGGAGTGTACACCGCGATCTTGGGCGCCCTGGTCAAATGCAGCCGCTGCATGTTCGACTGCTCGATGACGGCGTCGATCTCGGCCAGGCCGGCCTCCGAGACGGCCTCGAAGGACACCCCCACTTCGGCCGCCCGCGCGCGCACGTCGGGCAGGTCGGGCAGCAGGAAGCTGCCCGCGCGGTAGTTGAGCAACCACTCGCACTCGTAGGCGCGCGGCTCGTCGAGGCACCACCAGGTGAGCCCGTAGGCGCGCAGGTGGTCGGCCTGCACGTCATCCATGGGTACCAGCAGGTACCGGGCGTGGGCGGCGGGCGCCAGCGCGCAGGCGAGGAGGATCACCATGGCCGCGGCGCGCGGCGTACTGCGGGCCCCGTGACGATGGCGAGCGGGGCTGTCTCCCCCTCTCCGGGACGGAGAGGGGGCCGCGGGAGGCGGTCCGTCTCCCGGGCTGGGTCCCGGCCTACGCAGCCGCGGCATACTACTGCACCGGCGCCAGGACATGCAGGATCGACTTCTCTTCGGCGATGCGGCGGGCGGCGTCGCCCTCTCCCGTCTTGAGCACCACGTGCAGCGAGTACTCGCCCGGCTCCAGCGGCGGCAGCGCCAGCTCGACGCGCATGGCCCGACCGCGCGGCGGCGTGAACTCACTGCGCGCCACCAGCGACAGGCTCGGCTGGCGGAAGAGCGCCACCACGAGCCGGCTGCGCGCGAGCGCGTCGTCGTTCAGGCTCAGCAGCGCGCGGGCGAACATCCGCGTCTCGCCCACCACCAGCACCGAGCGGCCGGCCCGGGCGTCCAGCACCCGCTCGACGCTCTGCACCACCTCGTACGTCGCCAGCGCGCGGCCCTGCTCGTCGAGCACCGCCAGCTCAAGCTCGACCGGCGCGTCGGCGCGCTCGATCGTGTACGCGATGCTCACCTCACGCGATGCGCCCGGCTCGAGCGTGAACGGCCCCACGGTACGCTCAAGGGCGATGCCCTCGCCCTGCCACCAGGTCAGGCGCACGCGCAGGCTGCGCGGCTGCTGCTCGGGGTTCTGGATGGCCACGGCCAGCTCGTTGCTCCCCAGCAGCCCGGTCCCGAGTACGAAGCCACGCAGCCAGCCGCCGGGCAGGCCGGCGACGCCGAACTTGCCCGGCTGCTGGAAGCCGCCGCCGGTGGGCGACCAGCACGACAGCTCCGTCCCGCCGCCCGCGCGTCGTTCGCGGCAGATATTCAGGCCGAAATCGGTGCCGGTCAGACCCAGCGAAGACAGCGGCAGCGAGAACTCGGCGAACCAGGCGTCATCGCCGATGCTGACCGCACGTGCGACCTGCGTGTTCCAGGCGCCCCCACCGTGGTCGATGAGTGTGACCGAGCCACCGGCGTTGATGACAAGCTGGCGGCTGGTGGTGAGGTCGAGGTTGCCGTCGATGAACAGCTCAATGCAGTCGTCATTCCACGCCGGCCCGCCGTCCTCGGTGACGCTGGTGACGATGCCCGCCACGTTGGGTTCATCGGCGCGCACGCCCACGAACAGCGTGCCTGAGCGGATGCCCAGCCACGCCGTGGTCTGCACCGGCGCGGGCGCCTCACCGGTGTTGGTCATCCATGGGTCGGTCTGCGCGGCCGACTCCCACGCGGGGTCGGACAGATCGCCGTCGATCTGCGGCGCTGCGGGCAGCTCCGGGATCGCCATCTGCTTGCGCACCGACAGGTCCACCGGCACGCGCGCCTGCATCGGGGGCTCGCTCCAGTGGACGGTCTTGACGATCTCGGGCTCCGTCTGCGCCATCACGCCCGCGGCCGCCGTCAGCAGGGCCGCGAGCATCAGTGCTGCATGTGTCCTCATCGTCGCGTCCTCCGATCGCCGGTGGAACTGATCGCCACGGCGTGCCTCGCCCCTCGATCGCTTCGCCGTCGCCTGCCCCCTCCGTTCCGGAGGGCGTGGACCGAGCGCAGCTCGGGCCAGGGGAGGCCCGCACCCCTACCCTTCAAGCTGCTCCTGCAGCGCGATGATCTGCTGTGCGGTCTGCTCGCGCATGGCGTCGTAGTCGGCGCCGCTGAACCTGCGCTCGGCCGCGACCGAGTACGGGCTCTCCAGGTCGATGTCCTGGATATCCTGCGGCAGTTGCGGCAGCAGCCCGCGCATCTCGTCGAGCCACGCCTCGGCGGCGGTGACATCGATCCCCTGCGCGCGCGCCCGCTCGATGGTCTGCTCGAGGGTCACGATGTAGCGGATGTCGTCGTAGCCCTCGCGGAAGGCCTCGTAGTGCAGCGTGGAGATGAGCTGCGTCGGGTTGCCGGGCATCGGGAAGGCGTAGCCGAAGTCGAAGCGGTCCGAGTCGGTGTCATCGAAGGGGTCGCCGCCGAAGGAGTAGTACATCCAGGGCACGTGCACCTGCAGCGGCGAGGCCCACATGAACAGCCCGTTGATGAAGCGGTTCCACTCGGCCTTGAAGAACGAGCCGCGCATGTTGTGATACATCCACGCGTCATCGCCCGACTCGGCGAGCATCTGCGCGAGATCGTCCCAGTCGTGGCCCGACTGCAGCCAGCTCTCCAGGGAATGGCCGTTGATGCAGCGCACATCGATCCATGGGTCGGAGCGCTCCATGTAGTCCTCCCAGCGCCCGGGAGTCATGTGCATGGTGATGTAGATGCGGAAGTCGGAGGTCTTGCGGATGACCTCGGCGGCGTCGATGTAGCGCTCCAGCCGCCCACGCCCAAAGACCTCGTCCATGTGCGTCAGTACGAACTCGTACTCGGGGTACTGGTCGTTGAGCGCCCGCAGCTCGGCGAAGCAGCGGCGGGCCACGTCGAGCAGGTCCTGCTTCTCGGAGATGGGCTCGCCCTGGCCCTCGTCGTCCAGCTCGGCGTAGCCCATCAGGCGGGCGAGCTGCGGGATGTTGTCGTAGATGGTGATGGGGCCGAAGAAGCCGTGGCGGCGCCCGCCCTCGAGCATGGTGCGGATCAGGTCGAAGTCCCAGGTGATGGTTCCATCGTCGGCGCGCGCGAAGGCGATGGCCGCGTGGCCCTTGATCATCGTGCAGCCATGTGCGGCCATGTCGGCGAACTCGGCCTTGAGCTGCGCCGGGTCGTCGGCGACGCCGGCCATGCGGTAGTACATCCCGTAGCGCTTGCCCTCGGGCTGGACGAGGTCGATCGGCCGCACGCGCAGGTTCAGCGCCATCTCGGTGGCATCGAGGCCCTCGGGCGCGACGGTGATGGTACCCGCGTAGTCGCCCGGCGCGGCGTCGTCAGGCACGTGCACCAGCACGTAGATCTCCTTCAGGTTGCCGGCGGGCAGCCAGAAGTCGCCGTTGGGCATCAGGAAGCGCGAGATCGGCTCGTAGTTCTGCGGCTGGCGGTCCATCCAGTAGCCCCTACGCTGCAGGACACGGCGGATGAGCCGCACCTGCACATCGTCGCCGGCGATCGCGCCTCCGTCACCGGTGAGATCGCTCGCGGTGACGCGGATCGAGGGCATGTCCTGCGCGGCGCACAGCGCGAACTGCGCCGCCTCGTACTCGCCGGGCGCGGCGGCGATGCTCAACGCCTCCGGGAAGGTCTCGGCCAGCGGCTCGAGCGCCAGGTCGATCGCGTCCACCGGATGCCCGGCGTAGATCACGTAGCCCCGGGGCGCGGGCGGCAGGTCGAAGCCGATCTGCGCGACCTGCGTGCGCATGCGCTGGATCTCCAGCTCACCGGCGTCCATCTCGCGCGCGAATGGTGGCGGGCCGTCGGCGCCCTCGGCCAGCAGCAGCGCGTCGCCGACCACGACCACGGCGCCGGCATCGGCGCCCTCGCCGGTGGCCTCGATGCGCAGCGTCTGTCCGGCCTCGACGGCCAGGTCGATGGGCTGCGCCCCGGCGGACAGGTCGGTGAGGGACTGCGCCTGGGTGCCATCAAGCGAGAGCGCGAGCTGCGCCGACGCGCCCTCACGGCCGAAGGGGCTCAGTCCGGCGACGGCCCGCAGGCGCGCGAGGCCCTCGGGCACGATGAACTCCACGAAGCCCGGCGCGCGCAGCGCGACACCCCGCGCGTACGCCGTCGTACCGATCACCAGTGGCATCTCGCGGTCGTCGATGGCCGTCTGGACATCGAGGCCGACGGCGCCGACCGCCTGCCCCATGGCGGTGGGGTCCTGGTCGGTCAGATACATCGTGGCCACCTCTCCCGCCTCGGCAACGGCTCGCTCGGCGATCTCCTCGGGCGTGCGCGCGACCGACGAGATGCGCAGCTCGTCGATCACCAGCGGCCCCGGGCCGACGCTGAACTGCGTGGGCAGCTCGATCAGGCCCGCGCCGCCCTCGGCCATCTCGGCGAGCTGCCCGTCCGCGTAGATCCGGGTCACGCCGCCCTCCCACGTGCCCGTGAGGTAATGCCACGAGCCGACCTCCCAGCCGCTGAAATCGACGTCGGTGCGCTGCCAGGTGAAGTCGTCGGCGGGCCCGCCCTTGACGGGCATGCCCAGGCGTGCTCCCTGGATCTTGTTGAAGTTCACGTAGTTGCCCTGCTCGGGCGTGGTCATGGTGAACAGGCTGACCCGCTCGGCGGCGGCCAGCTCCCGGGTCCACAGCACCCAGAACTCGATGGTGCCGGCGGCGAGGTTGATCTTGCCGTCGGCGTTGTAGACCAGGCTCTGGCCGTCGGCGAGTGCGACCGCGTTGCCGAAGCGGCCCGGGACCAGCTCGGCCTCGCCACCGACGCCGGCCCGCCAGTCGCCGGCGCAGTAGTCCGCCTGCACGTTCTGGTCGAAGCTGGCGAGGAAGGTCGTGTGCTGATCGATGGGCGTCGCGGCCCACCCGCCGGACGCGATGAGTGCCAGGAGTGCAAAAGTGCCGATAGGGCGCATCGGTGTGCCTCCCATGCAAGATCAGCCGACCGCAACTGCGCGGCCGGGCTCGCACGCACAGTCGGTTTTCGGCGGCGGCGCGGCCGGGACCTGCCTCAGGAGGCGAGCGCGCCCTGCGGGTCGAAGGGGGATGCGGAGGCCCCGACCATGATGCCGCCGGGCTACACCAGCTTCGAGGAGCGTCCGCGCGCGTTGCTGCTGCGCGCGCTGGGCCTGCTGCTGCTGATCGCGGGCCTGATCGTCAACGTGTGGGTGGGCATCCTGCACGCCGGCGCCTTCGGCCTGCGGCTGGCGCTGCTGGTGATGTCACCGGGCGTGATCCTGCTGTTCGCCGCGTGGCTGGTGGAGAACACGCCGTCGCTGCGCGGCTGCCTGACGCTGATGGCGCTTATCTTCGCGGCGATGGCGGGGTTCTGGGCGTGGGTGGGCGTGA